>JAHIVD010000001.1 GCA_018816815.1 Patescibacteria group bacterium | reverse complement strand
TATCAAATAATTCCATTTGAAAAAAAGAAGGAAGAATTATGGGTAGCAATGGCAGATCCTTTAGATATTCAGATTACTCAATTTGTTGAAAAAAGGACCGGGCTTCGGGTGAAGCCGTTTTTGGCGCTTGCTGAAGACATTTTACAAGCTATTGCGGATCAATATTCTCAAAACTTAACTTCAGAAGTAACTTCTGCGCTTAATGAAGTCGCAGCTGTTAGGCCAATAAAAGAAGCTCAAGTTGGACCTGAGGTTTTACGCGAAGCGCCTGTTTCCAATATTATTGATCAGCTTTTAACATATGCTGTAAAAAGCAGGGCTTCTGATGTTCATATTGAACCCCAAGAAGACAGAACCAGAGTCAGATATAGAATAGATGGGATTTTGCAGGAGAAAATTCTTCTTCCAAAGGGCGTACATGATGCGCTTGTTTCAAGAATTAAAATCCTTGCAATTTTAAAAATTGATGAAAAACGGCTGCCTCAGGATGGCAGGTTTACCTTTACCTATGGACAAAATATTGTAGATCTGAGAGTTTCTACAGTACCAACAGTGTTCGGAGAGAAAGTAGTTATGAGGTTGCTTCCTAAATCAACAGGTGCACCGACGCTTTTGGAATTGGGCTTAAAAGGAGTTTCTCTTAAAGCTTTGGAAAATCAATTATTCCGCACACACGGTGTTATTTTAGTTTGCGGACCAACCGGCTCCGGTAAAACCACAACACTGTATTCGGTTTTAACCAAGATATCAACCACTAAGGTAAATGTGGTAACGATTGAAGACCCGGTTGAATATCAAATTCCAGGAGTTAATCAAGTTCAAGTTAATGCAACCGTTGGTTTAACTTTTGCATCAACTCTCCGAAGCTTTTTAAGACAAGATCCGAACATCATAATGGTTGGTGAGATCAGGGATACTGAAACTGCAGATTTGGCAATACAGGCAGCGCTAACAGGTCACCAAGTGTTTTCTACTGTTCATACAAATTCTGCATCCGGTGCGCTCCCCAGACTTTTAGATATGGGGGTTGAACCTTTTTTATTAACGTCTGCTGTAAACGCTATTCTTGGACAAAGAGTTGTTAGAAAAATAGATCCGCATTGCAGGGTGGAATTTAATGCTCCCCCTGAGGTAATAGATAATGTTAAACAAGTTTTAGGAAAATTTATCCCAAAATCCCAATCGGAAAATATGAAATTATATAAAGGTAAGGGGTGCAATTTTTGCGGCAATACCGGATATTTAGGCAGGATCGGAATATTTGAAGTTTTAGTTTTGACAGATAAAATATCTAAGCTGGTTTTAGAACATACGTCGTCTGGTGTGATTGAAGAAACTGCTATTGGGGAGGGTATGATTACGATGAAGCAGGATGGTTATATGAAAGCACTAGAGGGTATAACTACAATGGAAGAAGTTTTAAGAGTGGCACAAGACTAGAAATTAGATATTAAAGGTTAGAGGGTAGATTAAGAAGTTTGAAGATTAGAAGTTATATGAACATACAGCAATTATTGGGTTTAACTATTCAAAAGAATGCTTCTGATTTACACTTGTCTGTTGGGTTCCCGCCGCTTCTTAGAATTCACGGTGAGCTCTTTCCTGTACCCGGTGAAGTACCTATTACTCCGGAGCAAATCAGCAGCTTGATTCAGCCTCTTCTTTCGGATATTCAAAAAAAAATCTATAAAGAAGTCCTTGAAATTGATTTTTCGTTTGAATTTGAATCAAAGGCTAGATTCCGGGTTAACCTGTATAGACAAAAAGGTTATCCAAGTGCAGCTTTAAGGCTTATCCCCTATCGTATACCAGAATTTGAAGAATTGGGTTTTCCCAGCGTTGTTAAGCGCTTAATAGATTTGAAGCAAGGTTTTGTTCTAGTAACCGGACCGACCGGTCATGGCAAATCTACTACTTTAGCTTCTTTTATAAATGAAATTAACAAAACCCGGGCAGTCCATGTTATTACCATTGAAGACCCAATTGAGTATATGTATCCAAAAGGTAAATCTCTGATTGAACAAAGGGAAATGTACTCTGATACAAGATCCTGGGGAAATGCTTTGCGCTCAGCACTGCGGGAAGATCCGGATGTAGTTTTAATTGGTGAAATGAGGGATTTAGAGACTATCTCTTCAGCTATGACGATTGCGGAAACCGGTCACTTGGTTTTTGCAACCCTTCACACAAATTCAGCTACCCAGTCCATTGACCGGATTATTGATGTTTTTCCTGAAATACAACAACCACAAATCAGACTTCAACTGGCATCAACTTTGGAGGCGGTTTTGTCACTTCGCCTGATTCCGACTATTGAACCGGGAAGGATTTTGGCATCTGAAATATTATTTGCTACTCCTGCTGTAAGGAATATTATTCGCGAAGCAAAGTCATATTTGATAAATAATGTCATTGAAACATCTGCAGAACTTGGAATGCAAACAATTGAGCGTTCTCTTGCTGGTTTGGTAAAAGGAGGAAAAATATCTCAGGAAGCTGCGCTTCGGTTTGCTCTGCGTCCGGAATTGTTAAGTAAGCTTTTAAAATAGCTACCAGCAGTCAGTTTTCAGCTATTCTGATTTAGTTGAAACCACTGAAAGCTGATAGTTAATGATTGTTATTATGGAATTTAATTATAAAGCAAAGGATATGCAGGGAAATGAACATATTGGCAGTGTTCAATCTCCTGATGTTCGTTCTGCTGCCTCGACTATACGGAAAGAGGGTCTGATTGTTATATCACTTTCTCCTAGAAAGTCTTCTATAAATAGATCGCTAGACCGTTTTATAAATAGAGTCGGTTTTTCTGAAATAGTTATTCTTACCAGACAACTTGCAACAATGGTGAGTAGCGGATTAGTTTTATCAGAGGCGGTAGATATTTTGGAAGATCAGCAGACTAATAAGACTTTGAAGACAGCTTTATATGATATTTCCCAAAATATTAAAGGAGGTCTGACACTGGCACAAGCTTTGAGTAAATATCCTGATATTTTCCCTAATCTTTATGTTAATTTAGTGAAGGCCGGCGAGGTCTCTGGTAAGCTTGATTCTATTCTTTTGCAGTTGGCTGATGGATTGGAGAAACAAAGAGAATTTCAGGCAAAAATAAAAGGAGCAATGATTTACCCGGTGGTTGTTCTTTCTATGATGATGGTAGTACTTATTATAATGATGGTTTTTGTTATCCCCAAGCTTTTAACTTTGTATCAGCAATCAACGATAGAATTACCGTTGCCTACCAAAATACTGATTTTTACGTCAAATCTTTTTATGGGTTATTGGTGGTTAGGACTTATTATTCTGATTGGAGGATATGTTGGGATACACAGATGGAAACAGACCCCTGAAGGTAATCTTTTTTTGGGCAAACTGTTTTTAAAAATTCCAATTGTGGGAAAAGTTATTACGACTGTTACATTGACAAATTTTAACCGTACATTTGGACTTCTGACTTCTGCGGGTATACCTTTGCTTGATTCTATCGGCATAGTGTCGAATTTAGCAGATAATCCCGTGTTTAAAAATGCACTTAAAGAAAGTTATTCCGGAGTAGAAAAAGGATTACCGTTTTCTTCTCTTCTTACAGCCAATATTTTTCCAAAAATTATCAGCCAGATGGTTAAAGTAGGTGAAGAAACAGGCAAGGTAGATGAAATATTTTTTAAACTGGCTGACTATTTTGAATCTGAATCAGACCATCTGGTTAAAAATTTAACTGTAGCTATTGAACCAATTGTTTTAATTCTTCTGGGGGTTGGAGTAGCCTTTTTGGTTATTTCAATAATATTACCAATTTATAAATTAACTACGTCTTTTTAGTTTAAGATGCTACTTGACTAAGCATTATAAATTGTGAATACAATGTATGAAAGGGGGTGAGAAAATTTGAAAAAATCTGCTCAGGTTCACAAAAAGGCAGCCTCGCGAAAGGGGTTTACTTTAGTTGAACTTTTAGTGGTTATTGCGATTATCGCCATATTGGCAGCAGTTGTAGTGTTGATTATTAACCCATTAGAGCTTACCCGTAGAGGTCGTGATGCAGCCAGACTTACTGATTTGTCAAATTTGCAGCAAGCAATTAACGTGGCAGTTCAGGAAGCAACAGGATCTGCAGCTACCATTCTTTGTAG
>JAHIVD010000022.1 GCA_018816815.1 Patescibacteria group bacterium | reverse complement strand
GAAGTTGGGAAAGATATTTCCTATCAACTTTAGAAATCATAAATCACCTCCTAACCGGACAGGGAATCTCAAAACCTTGGGGGTGAATTACCCGTGAGGCAACGATTAGATTAGGGGGTGATTCTTAGTGAGTCAATTCGTGGGGTGTACATTTTAAATGATAAGATGTTATAATAGTTTCTATGAGAAATTTTGATCGTGACAGATCACGAGGAGGAGGAAATTTTAAAAGGGGTGGTTTTGGTGGTGATCGAAGATCAGATAGAACCGTTACTATGCACGATGCAAATTGTGACAATTGTAGAAAAGATTGTCAGGTACCTTTCAGACCAACCAGCGGCAAGCCCGTTTTCTGCAGTAATTGCTTTGAAGGTAGCCGGGGATCTGATTCAAGATCAGAGAAATTTGAAGAAAAAAGAATGTTTGAAGCTGTTTGTGATGAATGTGGAAACAGTTGTAAAGTTCCTTTTAGACCAAGCAGCGGGAAACCAATCTACTGCAGCAATTGTTTTGGAGCAAAAAAAGGTGCTGGAACCAGGGAAAACGGACAATCTCAATTTCAGCAGAAGACAAGCTCGTCCCACAGTAAAGAACAGTTTGAAGTATTAAACAATAAACTTGACAGAATATTGCAGCTGCTGGATTCCGGTACTGATTTAAAAGCACAAGAGGAATTAAATCCACAGTCTCAGGAACAAGCTGTTGTTGCTGAAAAAACAAAAACAGTTAAAAAAAGGTCTCCCAAAAAAGCTAAAAAAGCTAAAAAAGCTAAAAAAGCATAATTGATTAATTAGTAATTTAGTCTTTTAAATTAGTAAAGTTAAAGTTGTTGGAGATCCTGATCAACTTGTGCAAAATCTTCATTTGCATCTAAGGGAATGCTAATACTATTTAGGTCATCTTCCAGGCTTGGTTCATCAGTAGGTAAAGGAGGATTTTGAGTTATAGGATTCTCAATTTGTTTAACAGTTGATTGCTGTTTGTTTAAGAGGAAATATATTCCACCAACTGCCAGAATTACTATTACCAGTCCGACTACAAACAAGACAACCATATGATTTGAATTATTTGAAGATGCGCCTTCTTGAGGAATATTGGGTGTTTGAACCTGTGGCGGTGCTTCTGGTTGAGTTGCTGGAACAGGATTCGGATCTGTCATTGGAACCGGATCTGTAACTGGAACTGGAACTGGAACTGGAACTGATTCTCCTGGTGTTGCTGGTTCTTGAACCGGATTATTATTGTCCACTTATTGTGCCCTCCTCGCTTGCTTCGGGATTTTCTCCGGCAACGCCTGATTTAGCTACTCTGATGATATTTGCAACTGCTTGTTTTGTATCAATAACAGCTTTTCTTATAAAGAGAATATCCGTATGGAGTTTATCCCGCATTGTTTTGGCATCAATTCTGACTTTGTTTTCGGTTGTAACCTCAATAGTATAATCTTTTTCTGATTGTTCAGCAACAGCTGCAGACGCACTGGCAATTGTTTCCCGGACAGGAGCAATGAGTGTTTTTGCTACAACAGGATTTAAAATATCAGGAGTTATTTGATCTATTCTTGCTTCCAATTTATCCAATATCCCTGACATGGTGTCTAAATGTTTTTGCATTCTAGTGGTTTGATTCTGGTTTATTTGATTTAAGTTAGTGTTAATTCTAGCTGCTACTGTTGCTTTTTTTTGATCCCTAAAGGTTTGCAGCTTGACTTTTAAGGTACTTTCTTTTGAAGCCAGTTTTTCCCTCATGTTTGCTATGTTATTTTCTATATTTTTTATATTAATCTTTGGTTGAATTTGTTGCGCTTTATCGGACTGAACTGACTTTTTTATTGTTGTTGCTTCTACCGGACTTTCAGCAAATGCCGTACCAGTGCTTGTGACTAGAATCGATAATCCAATTAATACTGCTGATGTTTTTGAAAGACTAAAGCTGGAGAGTTTGGACATTATAATCAATCTATCAGAAGCTGGAATGTCTGTCAACCGTTAAGTGTTTTTAAGTTAAGTATTTTTGTACCTAATGTTTTCTTATTGGAACACCTTAATTGATTTTAGCTTTAACCACAATTTACCTTAAAACAATCATTGGAGTAACTATTATTGGAGATTAGGATTTTGTATAATCCAGCTATGGATGAGTTATCCGAAGAATATATAAGCGCACATTGTCCTCACTGCGACTCCGCGGCAGAAGCTCTTACATACTTACTTGAGGAAACCGATAACTTTAGAATTGTTTGTGGCGTTCATCCAGTCACAGAGGGTCATATACTGATTATCCCTAAAAGTCATCTTTCTTGTATAGGAGAATACCCTGAAGATGTTTATAAGGAATTTCTGACTTTATACCAAAAGGTGTCTGATTACTTACTTAAGGAGTATGGATCGGTTAGTTCATTTGAACACGGTAAGTTTGGACAAACAGTGTTTCACTCGCATATTCATTTGCTACCATTTAAAGGTGACCTTGAAGCTATTATTCCTGAAGGGAAAGAGAAAGTAACTTCTATAAATAATTTATCTGAACTTAAGAGAATATTTAAAAAGCACTCAGGTTATCTTTTTTTCTCTATCGGAGGCGATAAATGGGTTGTGGATGTTAGCCTTATTGTACCGCGATTTTTCAGAGATAGATTTGCAAAAGAGTTAGGTAAACCAGAGAGAGGAAACTGGAAGGAAATGCATCTGAGGGAAAATGGAAATTCAGAGCCGGAATTAGAAGTCAAGAGAGTTGCTGCAAAGTGGAAAAAAGATAATGAAAAGTAAAGACAAATTGAGTTTTATAATCTAAACCTGCAACTTGCGCCCCTAGAGGGATTCGAACCCCCAGTCTAACGCTTAGAACGCGCTTGCTTTGTCCATTAAGCTATAGGGGCATTAATTGTAAGCTCTCTAAAATGCCCAACCTCCATCCTAGCATTTTTCTAAACAAATTCTTATCCGAAATTACTATTCTGCATGTCCCCATGTATGATGGATTCCTTTTCCCCTTTAAAAGAGTGGGTTTAATATGAGTCTTATTAAACTGATTCAAAGATACTCTAGTGGTACGTGACCAGAATCTCTCTGATTCCTTTTTATCATGAAGCATCATAATGCTTAAAGTTACCCTAAACTTGGTTTCTGGAACTTCGCAAATCTCCCTAAACCATTTCATCATGAGCTGAATCATCATCTGGTTAGAATTTGTAAATCCAACTCTTTCTTGGGTTTTATCACCCTCTGCCCAATACAGCATTACACCTATCAAAAATAAAGTATCTACGATTCTTTTCTTAGCTTCACTTTTTGCTACATCAATAATATATTTTGTTTTCTCGATCCTTTTTTGATGATTTGCAAAAGCGCCTTTTGCTCTACCCTTTCCAGATCCACTCTTAATTTTCTCTAATAACCTCTCCTTTTGTTTTTCAGTTAGTTCGATATCCTTAAGCCATCCGCTTAAAGTACCTTTAGATAAATTAGGTATTTTTCCCATAATCTCACTAAAACTAAATCCCTGTTTTCTAAATTCTCTTGCCAAAAGTCTTTCAGCTAGCCTTACTTTCATACTGAGGTATCTATACTACTGTATATATACCTCTGGGGTGTTCAATTGTCAATGTACATAATAATGATCCTGCTCTATCCGCTCTGACTTAGTCGGAGTCCGTGCTACAGGCGCAACTGATTTATTTTAACAATTTGGATCTGATTTAGCAAAGCATCTTTTCATGAAAGATTTTATCTTGGCCGGGTTTATCAGGAACTGTATGAGTAGCATTAGTAGGAGTGAAGTGATATTTAAGATTTTGGTATAGTTTGTAAATATACAAGCAGTTTTTTCAACCCTTCTTCAAGATTGACTTTAGGTTCCCAATTAAGCATTTCTTTAGCTTTTTGAATATCCGGACAACGCCTGGCCGGATCATCAGTTGGTAATCTTTCTACAGATGTTATCTCAGAGGTGGAATTAACTAATTTTTTGACAGTTTCTGCCAGTTCCAGAATAGTAAATTCCTGAGGATTACCAAGATTATAAACTTCACCCTTTGCTCCTTTTTCCATTACTGCAATAAGTCCGTCAACTAAATCAGATACGTAGCAAAAAGATCTTGTTTGTTTGCCGTCACCAAAAACAGGGAAAGGTTTATTTGCCAGTGCTGCAGTAATAAATTCAATCACTACTCTGCCGTCTTGGGCCATCCTGGGGCCGTAGGTATTAAAGATACGGGCAATTCTAGCGTCTAAGTTATTGTAGCGGACAAATGCGGCAGTGATTGTTTCACCAAAACGCTTAGCTTCGTCATAAACAGAACGCGGGCCTGTTGGGGAAACGTTTCCATTGTAACTTTCCTTTTGCGGATGCTCCAAAGGATTTCCGTAAATTTCCGAAGTTGATGCAAATAAAAATTTAGCTCCCCGGACCAGTGCTTCTTCACATAAGCTCCATGTCCCAAAAGTATTGACTTGCATTGTGTCAAAAGGCAAAGCTATATAACTTCTGGGATTGTTTTGATTGGGGGATGCAGGAGAAGCTAAGTGGTAGATTTGGTCAAAATCCAAATCCTGAGGCAATCCTTCACTGGTATCTACTTGGGCAAATTCGAAATTAGGACTATTCTGCAAATGAGCTATGTTATCCATGTTTCCTGTTAATAAGTTATCCAGACAAATAACCCGGTTGCCTTTTTCAATTAGTTTGTCGCAAAGGTGCGACCCTAAAAATCCGGCTCCTCCGGTAACAATTATCTTCATAAGTTAATGATATCATAGTTTAAACCGCCTATCTGAAAGAAACGGGTTAGGTCTGCGGTGGATTTTTGGTGAAGTTAATAAACTACCTCGCTGTAGGGTAAATTCACCGTATTTGTTGTTAATAGTGTCAATTGTTTGCAGCATTATTTCTTGTTTGTTAACTTCAGGTAATAAACTTAAAGTTCGGGGTAAAGTTGAGCTAAGATTGGAAATGGAAATACCAATCATTCTGATATCTTCACCGCGCCAAATGTTTTGGAAAATTTTCCAGGCTGTTTTGAAGATTTCTAAACCATTGTTTGTATTGGGAACAGTTATCTGCATTCTTTCTTCAGAAAATATATTTTTATCATGTAAAGTTGACCTGCGCCAACAATGAATGGTTTTTCCCATTAAGTTTTTAGCCCTTAACCTTCTGGCAACCAATTCTGTTAATTTAAGTAAAATCTGTTTAATCTCGTTAGGATCGTTTGTATCATGATCTGTGGTATGTCTGTGGCCTATGCTTTTGACCTCCCCTTTTTCATAAAAAGGAACTATTTTTGAATAATCAATGCCGCGGGCTATGTTATATAAAATTTGTCCGTAGCTTTTAAAAGAAGCCAGTAAGCTTTCCAAAGGAGCTTGTCTTAACTGGTAGAAATTAAATATTCCCATATTATTTAACCTTTTTTTAATCCCTGGTCCGATCCCGCAAATTTCATCCAGCTCAATTTTATCCAAAACTTTTATAGCCTTTTCCTGGTTGGCAATAATTACCAGACCATTAGGTTTTTGCAAAGATCCTGCCAGTTTTGCGATTAATTTATTGTAAGAAATACCAACAGAGCAGGTGATCCACTCGCCTATTTCAAGTTTAATCCTTTTTTTAATGTTTAAAGCTGTTTCCACAGCAATAGCAAGGTCCAAGTCAGTCAAAGAATGCAGTGCAGTAAAACCTGTCTTACTGCTTGAAGTTTTAAGATCATTATCAGGTGTAAAATAAGTTCTAAGGGAGTGATTCGGCTGTGTGAGCAGTTTCCTGTGGCCGACCAAGCTAGTCTCCTGTGGTAACTCCAGAAATGCTTCATCTATTGAAAATACTTCCAGATATGGACTGCAATCCTTTAAAATAGTTAGGAAACGCTTTGTTGTCTCCAGGTATTTATTGGAGTCTCCTGGCACAATAATTATATTGGGGCATAATTTTTTTGCTTGCCAAACCTGCATACCGGTTTTTACCCCAAACTTTTTAGCTTCTATGGAGGCTGCACCCAGCACAGTTCTTTTCATCCGGTCACCTCCTGTTACCCCTATTGGTTTATTGCGGAGCCTGGGATTTGCCTGTTGTTCCACACCGGCAAAGTAGCTATTAAAATCAATATGCATTATGTACCGCATTCTGCAACCTCCAAAGTCCAGTTTAGCTTGTTTGTATCAAACTTCAGTCTGTAAAAGTCGCCTCCGGATGATACTGAAAAATGGTAAAATACCGAAGCACCGTTTTTAGAAGTATGGATTAAGTTGATTTTATCTATCTTGATTTGTTTGCTGCGCCAAAAAAAGGAGTAAGGCTTTATGGAATTATTTTTAAAAAATACCCAAACATTAATAGGTTCCTGGATTTCTACCATGACTTTAAATATAATCCAAAGAAAACCCAAAAATCAAGAAGAAGTTTTTAGATTACAAATTCTAAGCTATAGTGTTATTACATTTTTATTTTTCCTGTTTACTGCATTTTATAACTTATCCCCTGCTTACGCGGTTGTTGATCCTTTATCTGTTCCTAATAATAAATTCGGTATTCATATTATCCAGGCTACTCCTGATGAGTCTTCTCCTGCTGCAGAGTTGGTTAACACCAACGGTGACTGGGGTTATATTACGGTTTTAATTGAAAGCAAAGACAGGAATCATGATAAATGGCAGGAGTTTTTTAATGATTGCCGCCGCAGACACTTAATTCCTCTTGTCAGGATAGCTACTCATCCTGAAGGTGATTATTGGAAAAGACCTTACGAAGGAGAAGAAGAAGCCTGGGCTGATTTTTTAGACAATTTAAACTGGCCAACAAAAAATCGGTACGTTATTGTTTACAACGAACCCAATCACGCTAAAGAATGGGGAAATAAAGTTGACGCGCCCTCTTATGCAAAAACATTGGATCAGGTTATTGCAGCGCTTAAAAGTAAAAATCAGGACTTTTTTGTACTCAACGGAGGATTTGATGCTTCAGCTCCTTCTAATCCTCCTGAAATTGAGGATGAATTATTTTTCATGAAGCAGATGGAAGAAACCGTACCCGGTATTTTTGAAAAATTAGACGGTTGGGTATCGCATTCTTATCCTAATCCGGAATTTATTGGTTTACCTGGTAGCATCGGACGCGGCACTGTTAGAACCTGGTATTGGGAGCTGCAGCAACTTCGCAATTTAGGTGTTTCAAAAAACTTGCCTGTATTCATTACGGAAACAGGATGGAAACATGCAGAAGGTCTAAATTACGATTCCAGGCTGCCTTCTTCTGATACTGTTGCAGATTATTACAAGCAGGCATTCCTGAATGCATGGAATAGTGGCAGGATTGTTGCTGTAACACCTTTTTTGCTTAGTTACCAGGAAATTCCTTTTGATCACTTCTCATTTAAAAAAATAACCGGTGAAAAACAAAATACACAGATCCTGGGAATAGAATTCCCTGAATATTATCCGGCTTATCAGATAATAAGGGATTTGCCAAAAACTATGGGTGATCCTATTCAGGAAAGCAAAGCAGAATTAACAAAAGGTGAAATCTATTCTTCTGTAGTTTCAGGACAAAACTATATTATTTCTCTAACCTTTAAAAATATTGGTCAATCTATCTGGAATGATCCGCAGGGAAATTTTAAGCAGGTTAGCTTGGCAGCAATAGAAGGAGCAGAAGAATTAGGCATTAAGCCGGTTGAACTACTAAAGACAGTAAAAGTAGAACCCGGAAAGGAGTTTACTTTCCAATTAAGTTTGCACGCACCTTCAAGCGGTAGTTTTAAAATAGCTCTTAATCTATTTTCCTCCGGAAAACAGTTTGACATGAAACCGGTAGAATTTACTACTATGGTTAAATCTCCGGTTATACTTAAAATCAAAGGTGGTTTGGAGTGGAAAGAAGATTTCTCCGGAAATTATATTTTATCAATTAAAGGGGCAACAGGAGAAAATTCGCAAACAATTGTTCTTGATAAAAACGGTTTATCTGCCGGAATTGAAGCAAGATATTTACTTCCTGATTATACTTTTGATTTTATCCTGGAAAAGCCTTTTTATAAACCAGCCCAATTTCAACAAAAAGTATCTGCCGGAATAAATATTTTGGATTTTGGCAAACTCAATCCGGATATACTCTCTGCAATGCTCAATCCAAGGGAGCTTTGGAAAATATTGCCTTTTCAAAAATAAACAAATAACACTTCCGAGAAGTCTCCTTTGACTGGTTTGATTTCATCTGCTACAAATTTGCTCAGGTACCAAAAAAGCCTGTTTCAAAACAGAAACTCAATTTTGCTATATTTTGATCCATTTCGTCCTAGTTGACAAGGCATTGTTAATATAATAAAGTGATATAACTTGTGAATCGCAAGATTTACAAGTTCTCTAAGAAAGTCCCGCAAGGGACTTTTTTAGTGCTATAAACTAAAAAATCTGGTAAAATTAGCCCAATGGTGACTGTAGCTCAACGGTAGAGCGTCCGCCTGTGAAGTGGAAGGCCGGGGGTTCAACTCCCCTCAGTCACCCCCAGTGCATTTTGGTTAGGTTGAACACCGAGAATAGCTTGATACTCCGCGCTAAACTGCTGGTTCGATAAGCCAGAATACTGCCAGGCCAACCTATTGGGGCTTATCGAACCAAGCAAAACTCTTTTCTCACCAGGCTCAGATTTATCATAAGTTCTACCTAGATCTTCAAACTTCGCCCTCATAAATTTTTCAATATCATCCATTGTGTACTTAGTATCATATACAGTGCTTCCTAAGACTGATTCCCAATCAGTAATTTTTCCATCTAAGTCTTTCTTTTGTTCTCGGAAATACTCGTCATCATACACACCCTCCATATTCTTACGCCCCAATGTTATCCTCATTTGTTTTAACTGTGCTATTTCCTGTTCAGCCTTTTCTCTTTTTGTTCTAAGTTGAGCTATGTCTTGATTAAACCTCTGCCGCATTAGCATTAAAAAGAGCTCTAATTTTTCCTTAGGTGGCGTATATTCTGTAAGAAATTCTATAAGTGAATCTTTTAAGACCGTAACTTTAATTGAGGGTGCACCGCATCGGTTTTTACAAACATAGTAAGCATATCTTTTTGATCTGCCCCTGCTCCATCCGCCTGATAAATGCCCACCACACTTACCGCATTTGATTGACCTTCTTAGAGGAAAATCCGGATTATCTTTAAGTCTTTTTCCCACTGTCATCCCACACCTGTTTCTGCCGTCAATTATTGCCATATGATGAATGTCTGAATTATATTTCAATATTTATGAACTACCGGCAGCTTACGCAGCCGGTTTCCCTCATATTTCAAGCTTCGCTTGCCCAAAATCCTCTTCACCTTGTTGCTGAATATATTTTCTTACCTGTTCTTCATTAGCTCCAACAGTGGAAACAAAGTAGCCTTC
>JAHIVD010000021.1 GCA_018816815.1 Patescibacteria group bacterium | reverse complement strand
GAAGGCTACTTTGTTTCCACTGTTGGAGCTAATGAAGAACAGGTAAGAAAATATATTCAGCAACAAGGTGAAGAGGATTTTGGGCAAGCGAAGCTTGAAATATGAGGGAAACCGGCTGCGTAAGCTGCCGGTAGTTCATATAATTTGATATATAAAATAGCCTTTAGTTACTAATATAAATAAGTTTGCATCTAATTGCAACTTTTCCATCTTTCAGGTTGAGTATTGTCAAATTTCGCAGGTAAAATCCAGCCAGGATGCACGCAGAATACTTAATTAACAATTATTATCAGGTTTGAATTAAGGTATAGCCCACTTTTTTCTGGCTTTCGATAATATAGCCGTGGGCTTTGATAAAAGGGTGTTTTCTTAAGCGGTAAATCAGCGCATCCAAAGCCCAATCTGTCGCTCCTTCAGAATGATCAGACCAAACTTCGCTAAATATCTCATCTTTTGTAACGGTTCTGTTCATATTGGCGCGCAGTAGTTTGAAAAGTCTTGATTCTTTAACAGGCAGTTTAACCGGTAAATTTGTTTTGATATATTCGACCAGCAGTGGAGTAAAAAGCTGGTAGTTTGAGCCTACTTTTTTGATCATGCCCACGCCCAGCAGGTATTCATCTACTTCCTCGATTTTTTTGCCTAAGGTCAATTTTTGTATCTGTTTTCTTTGCTGATAGTTAAGATAGTCAACAAGTTCTTTCATCTGCATTTTTACAAATCTATCCAGCAAAAGTTGTTTCTTTTGAGAGCTAAGTAGAATATGCAAAAGCTGGTTATGGCCGCCTGATAAGCTCAATAGTTGTTCTAAAGTTTCTTTTGGAATTGGTTTTGAAGGCTCAATTTTAAGCAGTTTTTTTAGATCCTCTTTTGAATAAGGCTGAAAATATAAATTTTCAGAGTAGAAGTTCAAATTTCCACCCGTAAGCGCATTTGGTGCAATTTCATATAATGGTTTAATGGAAGTGAAAATAAGGGTATTTTTGTTCGGCGAAACACTTGTTAAGCTTTGGATATTGGACAAAAAATTCCAGTCGAATTGGCTTTTAAGTTGATCAAACCTGCTAAAAATGATCACAATTTTTTCCCATTTTTTCGAAAGATTCTTTAAATTCTCCTTAGTTTCTTTTAGAAGTTGCTCATTGGTTTTTGACTTAGGTTTACCACCTAATTCTGAAAGCAATAATTTGTAAAACTCATGTTGTGACAGGGTTGGCAGAGAATAAATATCTACATGAATAAAATATGCAAAATCCTGCATTGCCAGATATTTTAGGAAATAGGAAACACCAACGCCCGGCATTGAAATAATCACAAAAGATAAAGCAGAGTCAATTAGTTGTCTGCAGTTTTTTAAATTTTCTTCGGCAAAAGAAGAGCTTGACTTAGCTGTAGTAGATTCTAGTTTTGTTTCTATAAAATTGTATCTTTTTTGTAGATCCATTTTTTTAAAAATTATAAAACGTTGTAAAACATAATTTTAAGCTTAAATACGTCAGTATTATATCAGAATATAATCAAGCAGTCAAGGTTTAGTTGGGGTAAAGTGCTTCCGGAAAGGAAAAATACATGGGTATTGAAGCGATTAGATCGGCAGCGGGAAGCGTAGTTTCTGCAATAGGCAGAGGCGCATCTTTTAGACGAATTTTCGGCGAGATGCCTTTAACAGGAGTTGCTTCAGTTAGTGGACCAAGCTTTCTAGCGCCAATTTTTGAAGCAGCTCTAATTGGAGGGTTATTAAATAGTATCGGGCCGAAACTTGAAAAGCCGCTGGCAGGAATTGTCAATGAAGGTCCGGTCGCCCTTGCAGATTTTAAAAATACTATGCCATTACAATTACGAATTGGCCAAAAAAATCCAATAGCCGGGATAAATTTTCAATCTCAGCCAATGTTAAAAGCTCCTTCTGTGATAGCAGGGGCAGAGAGTGTTTTAGCTCAAGCAAGAATACCTGAACCAAAAGAGGTTTTTCCGGTAACCTGGCCTCAAACTGAAGCTCTGGTTGTGCCTTTAGTGCGGCCGGATCCTTTGGAAGTTCCGGCTGCAGATGCTCAGCCGCAATTACAATCACAAATTGAAGCTAGGGTTATCAATCAGCCAGTCCAAGTTGCTCTGCCTGCTATAAACCCTGTTTTACAAGAGCGAGAAGTAGAAGAACCCGTTGAGGAAAAAGTAAAAATTGAAGAGTTAAAAGAGGCTTTAGGAGAAGAGACAGTTACGGAAAAAAGACTTTATTTGGAAGATCAAGGAGTCTCGGCAGTCAGAAGACAGGAAATCAGGCAGGCTACTATCAAAGCCAAGGTTAACAGGGATCGGTTAGGTTTAAAAAAGATTACCGGTTGGTTGGTGGCTAAGTTTTTGCCTGGCGAGCACAAAGGGAACAGAAGTCAAATTGTTAAAGAAACAGGGCCTGACGGGTCTTATCAGGAAACTGTTGAGGAAATAGCCGGGGCAGGCGATTTTGAATCGGAGAGAAAGGCTATTGAGAAGTTTGACAAGATTGTGGCGGAGAAAAAACCTGTTAAGTTGGGGGAAAATGGTAAGCCTGTGGGAAATGAAGACGTGGCGCGGGTTTTAAAATATCATGTTGTTAAACCTGCACTAGCGTATATAGAAGCAACAAGAAGAGTTGTTAAAAAACGTGCTGTTGATTCCATAAAATCCGCAGGTGTCAGTTCATTCCACCCCAAGGGTGGAGATAGGGGATGGACAGAGGTTGGGCAGGAGGGAATAAAAGAGGAGACCAGCTTGAAAGATTATCCTGTCCTGGCAGAAGTTTTCTCAAAAGCAGCTTGACAGAATAAGTTTGTACATGTAATATATGTACAATGATTGATTTGAGCAAACTTGCAGGTTTT
Organism: Patescibacteria group bacterium; assembly: GCA_018816815.1. Classification (GTDB taxonomy): domain Bacteria; phylum Patescibacteriota; class Microgenomatia; order Daviesbacterales; family UBA10151; genus UBA10151. The sequence goes on along the minus strand of JAHIVD010000021.1, from coordinate 4,536 downwards.
GAATGGGACAAGGGAAACATTGATAAAAATTATATTAAGCATGGGATTACGCCTAACGAAGCTGAAGAAGTTTTTCTGGATGACGGTGTGGCCATAGAGAGAGATATCAAACATCAAGAGATGGAGAAAAGATATATAGCCATCGGGAAAATCTCTTCAGATAAAACTTTATTTATAATATTTACAAGTAGAAAAAGTAAAATCAGAATTATTTCAGCAAGGCTAGCCAATAAAAAAGAAAGGAGGGTCTATGAAGAAAACCTTAAAAAAGATTCCTAAATTTAAGTCAGAGAAAGAAGAACGACAGTTTTGGCAAAACATTGATTCTACGGACTATGTAGATTATAGTTCTGTGGAACATTGGCGTTTTCCAAATCTAAAACTGACCAGTAAACCAATTACTATCAGATTGCCTGTAAGTATGATTGACAGGTTAAAAATAGAAGCTCATAGAATGGACATTCCTTACCAATCTTTAATTAAAAAAATGCTTTTTGAAGGAATGAGTAATTGAAGATAAAGATTATCCTGTCTTGGCAGAAGTTTTTCGGGCATCTTGATTTTCAAATTTAATTGATTTAGGATGTTGTCCTACTATTAATGGAATGGGAAAATTATTTATTTTATGCGGTTTGTCCTTCTCGGGTAAAACATCTTTAGCGCAAAAAATTGCAGAATGTCTACAGGTGACGATTATAAGTTTTGATGCAATATACGAAGAGCTGAGACAAAACATTAGAGATGATTTATCTCCTCAACCTGAAACTTGGGATCAAGTTAAGCAAATTGCACTCTTATCTTTATCAGAAAACTTGCAGGAAGGGAAAAATGTAGTTTGGGACAGCACAAATCCTTTGAGAGAACATCGGGAAGAACTCATTGCGATCGGAGATTGTTTCGGCGCACAGAGCATCGTAGTTCACGTTAATACACCTCTCGATGAGATCAGAAAACGAAGACAAGAAAACAAGGTTACTCATAGGAGAACAGATAGGGGATCCGATCATTTTGAGCAAAAACTTAGAACATGGGAAAATCCTTTAGAGGGGGACCGCGTGATTCAAATAACATCAGAATCCGATATTTTAACATTTTTACATACTCTTGATACTCATGAAGTCACTAATGAAATTGGCTTAAATACGCGTCGATCTAAAGAAAGATAACAAAAACTCTGAGCTCAATAAATTGGATTCCTATCTTTTTTGTGATAGAAATATATTCCACTGAATTGGAACTCTATCTCCACGACAGAACGACAGAGTCTAAAGTATAGAGGTATTCATCCTGTGCGACCCTCGATATTTGCTATTTCTATATGCTTTTTTGTTTTTTTGCCAGACTGATTATTTTTTCAATAAATTCATTCTTCATTTTAGTATATTTTATTCTGTTTCCACAAATCATTTTTGAGATTTGATGTTTCAAATCAATATATTGTTGTTTTTCTGTTGGATGATCAATTAAGTAATCCCGGAATAATGCAGCATTCTTATATGATTTACTGTCTTTGGTAGTAAGATGAAGGTGGATATCTCCTAAAGAGCTTTCTCTTGTTCCGGCAGAAGACATAAAAACCCGATCATTTCTATCGGTATTTTTACTTGATAAGCAATAACTTTTTTTTACCAATAGTTTTACTGCTGCGTTGATTTCATTTTTATTATTAAATACCAGTGTGATGTCTATTACGCCTTTACCGTCTGCTCCTGGAATGGCAGTGCTTCCAATATGTTCAATAACACACTGATTACTGAGTATTCTTTGTAGTTTTTGTTTTTCTTTTTGAAAGATTTTAACAAAAGAATTACTGTATTTGTGAAGAGTTAACATTATAAGTATTATACATAAAATTTTTTCTTAATCGCCGAATGTATCAGCAGGTAACGGCTGATTATTGTATAGCGCATACCACAATGGGCGATAATTCTCCCATCGTCTTGGTTTTAATCCAGTCTCAGCGAGTATAGCTTCAATGCTTTTTCTTGCTCTAACATAATATTCCAGCTGCTTGGCTTCTAAATCCATTGCTGATAATTGTCCGGGAGTTTGCACCTGAAAAATATTCACCACCGGGAATCTGTTAATCGAATCCTTTAAGGCGTTGAATCCTTGTTCCATTGCCGGTAGACTGTCGATCCCTGCAATGTATGCGAAAGTTGCAGCTATGCCGCATTTGCATGCTCGATCTAACGTATCCTTAGCTGTGTTTATACTAATCGATGCTTTCCTTTTCACTAATAATTCTTTCCTTTTGGTGAAATTATCGATAGCATAAATAAGTGCAAACTGACCCAATTGAGATAATTGTTTTAAAGCTTCCTCGCTATTAACTTCACATCCAAAATACATGAGTTCTCCTGCAAAACCCTTTGGTCCGACTGTTTCAGCAATAGTTCTCATATGCGTGACGACTGCTGTTTCGTTTCCAAATAAGCCAGTCACTACTGCTATCTGCTGTAATGATGCAATATCTAAACCGTCTGCTTCTTTTTGGTCGAAAAAAGCCTCAATGTCGTTTCTTGTCACAAGTCTTTGCTGGTCTTTCAAAACGGTCGTATCGTATAAGTCTTTGTAGTTATGAACGCAGGCAGTGCAGCCACCGCAATTTCCGCGACTTCTGCTGTTTAAATTTAACAACCTAGGTCCTCGTTGATAACTAACATCGCAAGTATCAAGATAAATTTGTTCAATGCTGGCAAAAGCCTGATCTTGAAATCTTAAGTACCCGTTACTTGCTGAAAAATAAGTATCACCCTCACCGCGTACCGGTAGAGCAAACCATGTGCTGGTTTTTTCTTCAAAATCCGTAGTAGCGATAAATCTGGCTCTGTAGCTAACTCTAATTTCATCATTGGGTAACCAGATTCCGCTTCTATTAAGATCAATACATTGAATTTCGTTAACTGGTACTCTATATTGATAGGATAATTGTTGCCAGGTTTTTGCTGATTGAGTAATTTCCACATTGCCCGAACGCATCAAGCGCGAGGGTTCCATAGGATCTTCTGGAGGCATGTATCCGATCTTTGTTTCTATAACCATACTTTTTTAAATTATCTTAATAAGATGTTGTGATGTAATGTATTATACATTTTTACATTTTTCTTGCAAGATACAGTCTTACCAAATCAAAAAGTGAAGTGAAGGGGTTACGTCTACCTAACCGAAAAAGAGCATTGAAACTGTAAAGGAGAGAAACAATCTCTTTGCAAAACAAACGCGAACCGCCACAATAGTTTCTATCATGAAAGTTATTATGGATGATTCGCGCTTAACTAATATTACACAACTAAAAGAGTTTCTAAAAGGGTCTTCCAAAGTGGTTGTCTCCCTGGAAAAATCACCACTTAAGGAAAAGTATTCTTTTATTACAAAAACAGTCAAACAGTTTTGTTATCAAAAACTTTCAAAAAAAGAGAAGCACATTGTGATTATGTATCTACATAAAATCACCGGTTACAAAAAAGGACGACTATATCAATTAGTCAAAAGGGTAGAAAAAGGAACATTGCAAAAGGCAGTATATGTCAGGTTTCATCCAACAAAAATCTATGTTGCCAAAGACATTAAACTGCTGGAACAAACTGATGAGGTGCATCTGCGTTTATCAGAGAATGCCACTAAAGAAATCTTCAGACGGGAATTTGAAGTATTCGGCAAAAAGGAATACCGGACAATTGCCGGTATTTCCCACTCTCATATCACTAACCTCCGCCATAGCCCGGTTTACAAAAGTTCCTGGATCAACCATACTAAAGCCAGACAAATTCCTATCGGTATGACTATGCCTCCACAAAACTATGGCAAACCAGGCTCAATCCGGGTAGATTCAGTCAGTCAAAAAGATGTCTATCATATCAACTCAGTTGATGAAATTACCCAATCAGAGATTGTTTTCTGTGTTCCCCAGCTATCAGAGCGGTGTATGCTTCCGGCCCTGATGGATATCCTTAACCAGTATCCCTTTATCATCTTTAATTTTCATTCAGACAGAGGAAAAGAAACCATCAATTATCTTGTTGCAGATTTACTGCAAAGACTGGTGATTAAACAAACAAAAAACAGATCCTATCATCCAGGAGATAATGCATTAGTTGAAACAAAGAATGGATCAGTAATTAGAAAAAACATGGGATGGGAGCATATTAACCAGAAATTTTGTGATCAAATCAATGACTACTACAAAAACTATTTTAACCCCTACCTTAATTACCACCGGCCTTGTGCATTCCCAACAATTGAAATGGATGCTGTAGGAAAAAAGAAAAAAGTGTATAACAACTACCAAGTCCCCTATGAATTCCTTAAAAGTTTACCTAATGCAGAAACTTGCCTGAAACCAGGAGTCACCTTTGAACAACTGGATAAAATTGCCTATTCCCAATCTGATAAGGGACTGTCGACGAATGCAAATAACATGATGGTTTTCAATAATAATCTGTATAAGGTTTAGAAAAATTTTAGCTGTATGCTGATTGTGGGAGATATTGGATTGCTTTTTTAAGGTTGTAACAGGGGACTGTCCGAAATTTT
>JAHIVD010000020.1 GCA_018816815.1 Patescibacteria group bacterium | reverse complement strand
CGGTGTTGACGTTGTTATTAACCAAGGCGAGTTTGTGGCAATTATGGGACCCTCCGGTAGTGGAAAATCAACACTGATGCACATTATGGGTGCACTGGACACACCCACAGAAGGTAAGCAGTTTTTCAAAGGAAAAGATATCACACACTATAGCGAAGACCATCTGGCAGAAATTAGGAATAAGGAGATCGGGTTTGTGTTTCAATTTTTTAACCTGCTTCCCAGAATGACTGTGTTCAAAAATGTCGAACGCCCCATGCTCTATGGGGGAATTCCGTCTGATGAACGCAAAAAACGAATCATGAACGCACTTGAAATAGTTGGTATTGCAGATAAAGCCTATAACTTGTCTAACCATATTTCCGGCGGCCAAATACAAAGAGTGGCAATTGCCAGAGCTTTGATTATGGACCCTTCAATCATACTTGCAGATGAGCCAACCGGAAATTTGGATTCCAAAGCCGCATATGAAATTATGAACATATTAACTGATTTAAATAGGAAAGGTCGCACCATTGTAATTATTACTCATGAGGACGATATAGCCAACTTTGCAAAGAGAAAAATTAGGATAGTTGATGGCAAAATAGTATCTGATGCTAAAATCGGAAAGAAATAATTATGGAACTTAAGGAAATCTTAAAATCTGCTATTCAGGCTCTACGCATGAACGCTCTCAGGTCATCTCTGACCATGCTCGGTATCATCATCGGTATTACTGCTGTGATACTTATTTCTTCTGTGGGGCAGGGCGCAGTGGCTTTTATTTCAAATGAATTAAGTTCATTTGGAACTAACTTTTTTTCTATTAACCCGGGACACGATATGGTTAGCGCGATGGGCGGCGGCGGTGAGCCAATAACCTTAAACGATATTGAAGCAATTAAGGATGCAAATATCCCAAATATTGACACCATTGCCCCATTTTTTTATACAAGCAGAGTTGTTTCTGCTAATGATGAAACTGTAAGAGCCCTGGTGTATGGCATGACACCGGAGGCTCAGTTATTACTTAAGCCTAATATGATTTACGGTGATTTTTTAGCAGAGGATGACAAAAATAACCGTGTAGTGATTCTTGGCTCAGAAGTAGTTGAAGATTTATTTGGTGAAGATACAGATCCTGTTGGTGAATCCGTAAAAATCGATGATATCCGTTTTGTTGTAATCGGTGTTTCCAAAAGCGGAGGCACTTTATTTGGCAGTTTCTTTAACACAGCTGTTAACATTCCGCTTGAAACACTGCAGAATCAGATAACCGGCAACGATGAAATAGCTGAGGTTGATATAAGTGTTTACAATACTGATCTTCTTAATGAAACTATGGATGAGGTAGAACTGGTACTTAGAGACCATCGGGGCATTAGTGACGGCGAGGATGCTGATTTTGTCTTAACCAGTTTCACAGCAGCCCTGGACACATTCGGAACTATTACCACTTTACTGACTGTTTTCATTGCCGGTATTTCTGCAATATCCCTTCTGGTTGGAGGTATAGGTGTTATGAACATAATGCTGGTGTCAGTCACAGAAAGAACCAAAGAAATAGGTCTTTTAAAAGCAATCGGGGCAAAACGCAAAGACATATTGATGCAGTTTCTGATTGAATCAGCAGTGATGACTACAATCGGGGGTATTGTCGGAATAATTCTTGGGGTCGGGGGTACATTCCTGATTTCTATTGTCGCAGGCATACCCTTCATTATAAGCCTGTTCTGGATACTTCTGGCAGTCAGCATATCAACATTGGTGGGAGTTATATTTGGCATATATCCTGCAAGAAAGGCAGCTGACTTGCAACCAATAGATGCCCTGCGGTATGAATGAGCAATGAGAGCCCAATTTTTTCTTTTAACAAGCCCAGGACCACACGCAATAAACGGAATAGATGCCACTAAAATTAGGGGATTAGATATTAATTGAGATAAAGTTATTTCAAAATTCAATCTAAGAACCTTATACCAAAATACATAAATTCCAAGTATCGCAAAAATAAACTTGAAAGGAGAAAACCGCGGATTTTCAGTACGCGGAAGTTTATAATCCTCACAACACCTTTTCAGGAATAGGTGCCGAATAATCCTCCTTTCTGTATCCTGTCAAATTTAGTATAATTTAGAAAATGCAGCCGGAAAATTTAAAAACAAAATCAGAAGAGACGGCGGAAAAAATCGCGCAGGAGTTTCGCGTCAATTTACCTGGTGAGAATTTACCGCTACCAGTGAGGTTGACTGCCTTTTTCACCCTGATTGGCGGTTTAAGCATCATCGGCAGCCTGTTTGCGGATATCGTCAATACGGGCGAGAAAACGGCACACGTTTACCTGATACGGCTGATTGTTGGTTTATTCAGTCTTGGGATCTCATACGGGCTTATTGAAAAAAAGCGTTGGGCAATCTGGCTTTACGGATTTATAGCGGTAGTTGGATTGTTTATCAATCCTTTGGTAGCTTTATTCCCGGCCGTAGTTGTAATTTACTTGATTTTTAAAAAAGATCTATTTTCCCCCTCTATTTTTGATTATGTGCTGTTTTGGGCGGTAGTCCGCGTAAAAAGGTTAATTCACAAACAGCCTGCAGATTATTAGGTGATAAAATTCAAGTCTTGATAGCTTAAATGATAAAGCGGGATCCTGCTAAGATCGAGGTTGGAGGTTCGAATCCTCCCGGGGGAGCCAGATGGGACGCAGAGGCAACAAAGCGTCCTTTTGTCCCGTAACATCGCTCTTTTCTTGATGTTCGAAACTCTCACTCTTAAATTGGTCAATTTTATCGACTTTCGAACAATTTGTTTCTTTTACTGCCTGAGCCAGGATTTTGAAGGCTTTGGTGTAGTCGTAGAGCAGTTTTCCTTCATCTAATTTCAAGTCGGTGAATACTAGCCTTATAAGGCAACGCTGTTCTTCTGCTAAGCCCTTCTCTTTGGCTGTCAGGTAGATTTGTTTGGCTCTTTGAGATAGTTCATAGAGGTTAATGCCGAAGTTAAAGTAGCCGTTACTGGCTTGGGAGTGTTTCTTGATAGTATCAAGGACAGTGTCTTTCTCGCCTGTATATTGCTTAAACTTCTGATTATAAAAATCCAGGGTTATTTTCTCATCCAGTTTGTCGTCGTAAAGTTTGTCCAGGCGCTTCTTGATCTGGTCATAGCGCTGGTTTAGCTCCTCAACGGTAGTGGAGTGGTAAACGGTTTCATCAGCGTGGCTTTCTTTGAGAGCTTTTTTGATCCATTCGGCGACTCTCTGGTTTTTAATGACCAGCTTGTCAAAGCCGTCGATTATCTGTTCTTCGACTTTTTCTTCTCTGACCCAAGTCTCCTGAGTGCATTCGTGATAGTGGTTGCAGTGTCCGTATACCAGTCCGCCTCGTTGGGATTCCCAGGTAGTTAGCCCACCACAGGTGGCACAACGGCATAAGCGGTTAAACAGATAGTCGTGTCTGGTTAACTTTGGTGTAGTCTTGCCTGTCAGCATATTTTGCACCTTATCATATAACTCTTGGGTGATAATTGGTTCGTGCTTGCCGTCATAGATCTGACCATTCCACCTCATTTTACCTGTATAGAAGGGTTCTCGTAAGAGTCGATGAACTCTGCTTTTAACTAGCTTCACGCCATGGTAGGAGCGCAGTCCCTCTTCAAACATGGTTAGGGTTAGTTTTTTGATTGAGTAATTACCCGAAGCGTAAAGCTCGAACATTTTCTTAACCATGACGGCTTTTTCTTCCTCGATAAGGATGATTTTGTGTCCTTTTTCTCCTACGGTCTTATAACCCACAGGTGGTTTGGTGGGTAGCCATCCCTGGGCTATTTTCTCTTTCTGTCCCTTTTTGACTTCCTCCGAGAGGTTGTCAATGTAGTTTTTTGCAAAAAGGATACGGATACCCCAGTTCAATTTCTCTTGAGATCGGGAGTTTTTGTGTAAAATCAGTGAGTCTTTGACCAGGTGGACTTGGCGTTCCTCATCGTCTTCCAGCCATTCGTCAATCATGACCGCATCCTTGAAGCTTCTGGTGAGGCGGTCTACTTTCTCGCAGATGATGATTTTAAGCCCCTGCTTCTGGACATAGCACATCATCTGGGTAAACACCTCTCGCTGTTTTTTGCCACTGGCTGATTCTGAGATGGCGAAGACTTTATCAACGCTATACCCAGTTCTTTCAGAATACGCACTTAGTAGCTTCTCCTGGGCTGGTAGGGAGTAGCCTGTTTCCTCTTGTTCTTTGGAGCTTACTCGGCAGTAAAGTATGCTTTTCATAGGTTATTTGATTGGCAACACAACATAAAGAAATAACCAGGGAATATCAAGTAAAGATAGATTTTTACGAAATGGTTCTGTAAAAACCGACCAAGTTCTGACCAACTTCTGACCAAGCATTTTTCCCTTAAAGGGGTCATTTTTCCGAGTAGTGTTGGAGTAATATTGGAGTAGTCTATTTGTGTTCGTTTCTGGAGAAGTTGTTTAAGGCTAAATAGTCCGAGTTTTGGTGTAGCCTTAGTGTATCCTTGGTGTATCCTTTTTATTTCTTGATTATTAGTCATATTCTTGACAGTTATTGTTAATTTATCTAGTTAAGAACTCTCTCTAGTTATGTTGTCTTCATTGCGTTTCTCGTCTGTGTATAGCGGTCGGAGGTGTTTAGCCTTGTTTTCTCTGTTCTTTTCCGCGTATTGCCTGCTATAAACGGAAGTAGGATCATTAGCTGTAGCAAAGATCGTGATAACTTGTTGGTTAAGTTGATAGCGATTATTGATGTAAGTCCATTTGCCCTGAGTATTTTTTACCCTTTTCTTTCTTATAACTTCAATGAGTGAATAGCCGTTAAAACGCGCAAATTCAAGCGACTTGATCCGTCTACTAACACTCGCAATACTTCTTAGTCCTAGAATTTGCTTAAGCTTACTCAAGGAGGGGTTACACTCTCCGTCACCATTCATAAAGACAGCCAACCCCGTAAGGGTATGCCATTGTTCTGCGTTCACATCAGCTAAGAGTTCCCCGTAGAATATTGGATTTCTCCATACCTGAATATAAAGTTTTTCAGCTGGTTTTAATTGTTGATTTATTTTCATAGTTATTTTTTGTCTCGATCTTTATTAAAGTCTCGACGAATGCCAGCAAGGTTGTGCCAATATCCATGACTTCTTCGGTGGTTAGCTTTAGATTGCACTCCTCCTCAAGTATTTGTTTCAGTTCCAGCAAAAGGCTATGGCTAATCATATTTATTCATTGGCATACAGACGGGCTTTAATAACCCGCAGTTGGTTGAAATAAACTTGTGGCGATACCTTGATTTCGTTTCGGAAATACTGGTCGATTAGCTTTTCCAGTTCAGGAGTTTTACGGAAGATAAAAAATGCTTTACGGGGATTGGAGCGGTTAATTTCTTCAATGGGATACCAAAGGGAGAGAGTGGTGGTCAACGAGAGGTCATTGGTTGAATAGTAATTCTCATCTAATAGTTGATTCATAGTGATAGTTATCAAATTGACAACTATCCATATTTTTGATTATTAGAAGGGAAATGGCGACGGATCGGTTTGTGATGTAGTTTGTGATTTAGAAAGAAGGGCTTTATGTTAGACGGAGTATGTAGCCGTCACCTTGTATTGCCTCAATCATTTTACTTATAGCCTTTACCTGATCTGTAGGCATGTTTGCCCCCTTTCTCAGATAAGCAAGTAAATTTCTTTTTAAGAATTGAACATCCCGCGGTAACGCATTTGACGAGTTACACAGAATTTCTTTTCCTAGCTCTTCATATTCCACGATTCTCTGATTACTCATAAGAAAAGCTAAAAATCTAATTTCTATCTTGTTTGGTGATATTTTTACGGGAGGGTTATTGTCGTATTGCAGAGTGCCTACAGTAAAATCAATGGTAAGCGATCCTGCCTTAAGCCTTCTGTTTACCTTAGGTCTTATTAGTTTATCCTCGCTTTTTATAAACGGGTTCTTATCCAACTTTTCAGCAGCTAATTTGGCAAAGTCATCATCGTCTTGTCGGACAATTCTATCGAGAGCGCCATCTATCTTTTTGAACAAGTCCTTTAGCTCTGGCATTAACTCGTATTTTGGGTTATGAGCTTCAAGTAAGATGTCCTCTATTTTGCCAAGGAATTCATGCGTTTTTGGGTTGATTTTGTTTTCCCAGAGAACATCTATATCTTCAATGTCTCCGATTAGGTTTTCTGGAATTGTAGGCTGTTGAATGTCATATTTATCAAAAAACTTCTTATTTTCTGATAGGACTTTGCTGCCAATAGAGGTAAGAACGCCATAAAGCGAATTTAATTCATAATCTCTCTGCTCAAAGTTTCTATTTGCAAGAGCGTTGAGAATTTTTATGATTTGCTCATAAACGGCTTTTAGGATAGTTACCGATTCAAAGTTGATAGTCTTATTTTCATTGTTATGTTTCATCGTCATTTTCCATTTATAGGACAGTATCAATGGATACGATCATTATATAAAAAACAGCTTAAAATTGTTACAATGTAAGCACATCGCCTAAACCCCCAAAGGGCATGGCACGAAGAAGTCCTCGTGAGCAGTAAGCTCTCCCTAGAGCGCTCACGAGGCTGTTTCCCGAAAGGGTGGCAGGTGGCGCAAGCCATCGCTGGGGGGAGCTTTTTGTTTGATTTGACAATCTCCCCAAGCGAAGTTAACATGCAACACCTTAGGGTAATTATCAGTTTATACCTGAGAGGAGGTGAAAAATGAATATGACAAATAAAAATAAATCTCGTTTTCTGCCAATTATTCTCATCCTTGCGGTCATTGCCGTTCTTGCTGTGGTCTTAGTTCCTCGTTTCTTGTATAAATCAACTCTTATCCAGTCGTTTCCAAACAACGCCAAAGATGTGCAAGTGGTTGAATTGCAGGCTGCAATGAGCGCTAACCCAAACAAGGAATCTGAGGAATATAAACAGCTACGCCAAAAGTTTTGTCTTTTAACAGCCAGACCAGAAGCGGAGCGGGCAAAGGCGGTAAATAACATCAGGGAGTTCCTGCATGGAATTTACCCCGCAGTCAGTAAAGAATTTGAGCCAGAGTTTACCTGTAGCAGATTCAACGGCAAGCCCGATGATAGCGGAACCGACTATAACAGCCCTGCAGTTGAGTTTTACGAAGCAGAAAATCATAGCTTCGAGATTGATCCTAAGACCAACTACATTCTAGGGGTAGGAGATGCTGAGCGCACAAAAAGGAGCGATCCTTTGCCTAATTATGACTACTCAGGAATCTACAGCACGCCAGATGAACTAAGGCAGGTCGCCGAAAGATACCTGACTGACCATAAAGACATCCTGGGCATAGATATTACCAAGATGACCTACAAGTTTGAGGGAACGAAGCCAGGCAACTTCTTTATGTTCTGGGAAGACAAGAATGTCTCAGTAACCAAAGAGCATGAGGTCTGTGGGGATGTTGACCAGAAGCGAGAAGGCGCATACCAAGATTCCAAAGGGGTGTGGTGTATTAAGCAGAAGTCGACGAACTACCAAAGGATCGACATTACCATCACCAATGGCGGGCAGATTATAATCTACCGCAACAACATCAACGACCTTGATAAACTCTAAACATAGAGTTAAATTGTTCACAGGTTCTGACGCTAGAAATACACTGGTTTTACCAGGAAACTCTCCAGGCTAGCCCAATCAAGTATGGAGGTTAAGGAGTCCTCCCAGAACTACTGCAGATTCCTGCAACAAATCCCCAACGAGGCTTTTGAAGCTAATTTAAGGTGCCCCAGGCACGAAAGCCCCACACAAGTCAACACAGGGGGCTAGAAGGTTAAGAACCTGTTTTCATCTTAGCCATGTTTTTGGAGAAATCTTCAAATTGAGCAAAATCTTGGTTGTTGTAGGCATTAAACTGTTTTAGAAAGAAGCGCAACATTACGAAATAAAGTTGGTAGGATACTGCAACTACTCGGTCTAAATCTTCTGGCTTTCCATCTAAATTTAAGATCATCCCTTCGTCAGATTCTGTCAAAAATCTTTCTAACCCAGGCATTGTGAGGTGGGCTATTTGAGAAAAGTATTTGTAATAAGCAATATAATAATACTCCAGACTTTTCTTTCTACTGAGTTTGTTTCGTGACTTCAGATTGTCATCAAAAATTATCGCCCTTCCCCTTATGTCTGGTAACCTTTTAGGCAGTTTAATCTTGAAGTGCTTTTCTCCCTCTGCAATTTCTTGTTGCTTTTCTTTTATAAATTTATTCCAATCGTCTGGTTTGGTTATACTGCCAAATGGTATCTTCCAGGTAGGATACTTTTTCATAAACCTTTGATATTTATTAGCAAAATCAACCCTCTCGTTAATTGAATCGACGATAAAGGTTAAAGCATTTTTTTGACCCCTACCTGAGTTGATGTAATTTAAGTTAATAAACAATTCGACCAACGATCTCATTAAGACTTCTGCTGACTTGTCATATATTCGTGGGGGTGAGACTAACCTTAGAATGCTTTCTGAATAGCTTTGTGCCGCACACATCATGAAATATAGAATTTGTTTTTTTAGCCTAACCTTGTTTCGTTCTAGTTTGACAGTAGCCATTTTTTGATTTCCGTAGGCAATTACTTGCTGATAATTTCTAAGTAGATTTGTTTGGTATTCGTTTAATTGCATATTTTTAGTCTTTTTTGGTAAGGTAGGCATTTTCAACAACCTCTACTTCGAGTTGGGTTTTTTCCTCATCAATTACTTGTTTATTAACAATCTTTCCTTTTGGAATAATTAACTCCAAGTGGGGTGATATAGAAATTCCCAGTATTGAGAAAGTATTAAAACCTTCTTTATAACCAAAGCTCATTGCAACTGGCTTGTTTATCTGTTGTGTTTGTTCCATTTTTTTAACCGTCTCGTTATTCATGCAGAAAGTAAGTTTTTTTATAGATATGGTTGTTTTTCCTGTTGTGACGATTTCATCTAATTTCACTATGCTCCACAGGTCTGAATCTGTTAATTGTTTATCTAAGGGGTTAGGAATTCGGATTTTGAACACCTGTTGAATCCTTGCAATCTTTTCTAGAAGATCAAGGTAATTTTTAGATAAAGATAACTTTCCACTGCAGGGGATATTAACAAGGTGGCGTTCAATCCCTTTATCGTCGAAAAGGAATTCTAGTGGACTTTCGTTAAATTCATTTAGTAGTCGCAAATAAATAAAGGCGTCATTAGCATCGAAGCACCTTTCTGGATGGAATGAGTAAGAAAACTTAACTTTTTTTAATGCTATTTCATAAACAATTTTTATTTCGAGAGGGGAATACTCTTTGTAGTTATCAAAAGTTGCCTCATCAGTTCCAGATTTGGTTACATATAGTTTGATGGGAATGGAGATTTCTGGTTTACGCTTCGAGCGTAAAATATGTGGAATAGGTTTGTCTTCTTCTACGGGCTTAAATGAAATAGAAACTTTCTTATCGCCACCGTCAAAAATAAGTTTAGAACCCAGTCTAAGTTGTAATTCTGATACATACTCTGGGGGAATTGAGATGCTGTCTCCTTTTTTGACCATCTCCTGATATTTTCTTAACAATTTTGTTCCCGTTTTAGTTTTCGGGAAGATCATCTTGAACGAACCTCTCGGAGTAGCTTGTTCAAAGTGTTTTTTTGATTTAGGGATGAAATATTGGGTTGCTTGTCCACTAGAAACGCTGAACACAGCACCTTTGACCTTTAAGGCATCTTGTCCTGCAAGTATAGTTGCTACATTATAGTTCTCATCTTTATTTACAACCTCCGCAACCTTGGATAATTTTCCGAGTTTATTATCTGCGCCAAATATTTCTTGTAGGTCTTTTTCGAAGATTGCGTAGTTTTTTTTGACCTTTTGGCCATCTGGTTCGTAATCTAAAAAATTAACTAGGTTCGTAATATCAAAAATCTGGACAGGTGGTCTTTTCAAGGTCTTTTCTAAGTCTATTTTTTTAGAACCCAAATCTTGATTACTTACAAAAACAAACCTGTTTACCCCCTTCCGCTCTTGCCATTTTTTAAATTCTTTCGAAAACTTTGAACTTTTACCATCGAGAGGTCTATTCTCTTTTGAAAATTGAAAAATCGTATCTTCCTTTCTGTTAAATAAAATGACCGCATCTCTACCTTTGTCCTTTATTTTCCCCGCTTTTTTAATATCTTTATAACCATTTATATACAAATAGCTACAACAGATATCTTCGAATTCTTCCCATCCGATTGTTTCTTGTAAGGTATATTTTGTTGGATTTCTCATATTAATAAAAAACTGCCCGATTAAGGGCAGTCTGGTAGAAGTTGGTCTCGAGCTGCTCCTTATTCTTCAATTTTGTAAGCGCTACTCATAATGGCGTCAAAACTGTTAATTCTACTTATAGCTGTATGAGGTAGGATTTTATAAATCCACTTTTTCTTGGTTGCTCCCGAAGCAATCTTGCACCACTCTTCTGCTTGTTTTGCCTTCTCAATCACCTCTGGGTCTTTTTTGTCTAGTTTGCTTTTATCCTTAACCTCTACCAGATAATTAGCATCATTCCTCTCAACGATAAAATCGGGGTTGTAGTTGCCGTAAATATACCTTATTGGCAACTGCCCAGTTCTCAACCTTACCCAGCTAATTACAGTCTTATCTTTATCCAAGGAATCAGCCAATAATTTCTCTTGAGTTGAATCAAAAACATAAGCAGGGTAAACACTTTTGTCATAACCATCGACAATGTTTCCTCTGGCTTCTGCTTCGCTCACCTCGTCTTTATCCAATGGAACAGCGGAAGCTTTTACTACTTTCAGATAAGGTTCAAATGGAAGCTCCTCGTCAAGCACGCCAAACTTAATCGTTGTCTGTTCTTGGAGTCGCTCCTGCAATTGAGGTAAGATATCATTCAGGATTGTCTGTTCGTGAAGCTTTACTAACTTCGACAATTCTTTATCAGTAACCTGAAGCTGGTCAAGATAGTGCTTTACAATCTTTTGTAAAACTGCCTTGAAAGAGATGTCGAACTCGGACATTTCCATGATGATCAATCTTACGATTCGATTTACTGGATCAATCTCTTCTTTTACTACGACCTCTCCTGCATCCTCAGTTTGTCTGGACACTATATCTGCTTTAATCAACCTTGGCTTGATCTTCTTTAGCTCCTCTAAGCGCAATTTAATTGGGAAGAATTCCAATTTATTACTTGAATAAACTTTTGCTTCAACTAAGGGAACTTTAACCCAAAGTTTCTTATTATCTGTTGGTTTAATTTCAACAGTTTTAAGTTCTTCTTTCTTCTCAGCTTTCTTAACTCCAAGCCCTTCTGCCACTTCATGGGCTACTGCCACCACTCTAGCAAAGTTATCGTGCGAGATAATATCAAGGGAATCTAGCTCCTCAACTCCTGTCAGTTCGCCAAACGGCAAACGCAAACCTCGCCCGATTGTTTGCTCAATCAGAGTCTTACTAATTGAAGCTCTGAAAGGAATGATTGTATAAACATTTTTAACATCCCAGCCTTCTTTTAGTTTATCGACATGGATAACGATCTCGTTTTTATTAATGGGATACGGTTCTTCTAGACGGAGGAGTTGGTGGATAGAGTCAACCTCGCTCTCGCTGGTTACTAGAAGCGTCTTGTCTTTGTAATAGCCATCAAAGAAGCTATCACTTTCAATAAGTGCCTTAACATCTTTGGCGTGCTGGATGTTCTTTGTTGTTAAGAGGGTAACAGGTAAAACAAACGGTAACTTATTGTTTTTGCAGTATTCCTCAATAAGCACCTTCTTCTCTCGATGTCTCCTGATTCCGTCCTCAAGTTTTACCAGTTCTAGATCACCCTTGTAGGTGTAATCGTCACTTCTTGCAATAACATAGGGAATCTTGATGTAACCACCTTTAGCGCCATTACCAGCCACCAAGCTCTCCAAAGCCCGCTTAGAATCGTTTATGGCGTCTCCTAGGGTGTAGGAATAGACAATGTTGTCACTTATTGGGGTAGCGGTGAACTCCAGTCCTAACTCTGGCTTGAGATGGTTAATAGCCCTAATCGACTTAACTCCTCGATATCGATGACTTTCGTCCATTAAGATAACCAGATCCTTTTGTTGCAGAAGTTCTGCAAAGCTCAATCCTAATGTCTCTTGATAACGATGGAACTTAAATTCAACATCGGTTCTCTCGTTGAAGATCTTCTGGATGTTGAAAACATAAATATTAACCGCTTCAAAAAGTTGATTACCAAAGTTGGCGTAGGTGTAGTTTTCTCCAGTAATCAGGTTAAACAAGGGGAAATCAGTCAAGCCATCCAAGACATACTTTTTGCTTGAAGGTGTGAAGTTGTCGATTGTTTTGGTATAAATCGTTTCTCCTGGGGTAAGAATAAAGAAATCTTTTAATCCCTTTGTGTAATAGAGGTATGCAATCATACCTGCCATTAGTCTGGTCTTACCAACGCCTGTGGCTAGTGCAAAAGTGAACGAGGGAAAATCAGTGTCAAACTTTACATTGCCAACCAATCTTGCTTCAATGTCTTCCAGTTTATCTCTGCCCAGCTTAACCCCTGAAAGGATAGCATCCAATTTAACGAGTGAAAGCTCTTGTGGCTTTCTAAGGCTTAATTCTTTTGTGATTTTATCTATTGTGTTCATACTTTGAATTTCCTTAATAAAACATCGGGAATTTTTCTAACCTCGACATTATCAGGTAACTTTATTTTACTCGATATGGTCTTAGCATAGATAATAAGAAAATCGGCTGCATTGCCAATTTCCCGAAGGACTGCCTCCACATACTCCTGATTGAGATACTGTTCGGTTACATGAGCGATAGTTTTGCCTGAAATACCGTGGAGACCATTGTCTGGGTGGAGAAACCTAAACCCTTCGACCTTGAGGACTGCTCGAATAAGAGCACCGTTATAAACTTTTGGATTAAGCACTGTTAACCTTAGGTCATCATCTTCAACAAATAAACTATCTCCAAGTTCGAAATACTTAAATCCACCCCCACCTTTCCAACTAATCTCTTTACTAATACCGCTTTGATCCTCACCAGAGATGACCTTTTTAAGTCGGGGAATAATGTGTGTTTCTGCATGGTCACCAATTTCAACCATGATCCATTTGCGCTTCATTTTATGTGCAACTGCACCAGTTGTTCCTGAACCAGCAAAGGAGTCCAAGACAAAATCTCCCTCAGAGGTAGATAAATCAATGATTCTTTTGATAAGTGTTTCAGGTTTCTTACCCCTTCTAAAGTCAACCGAACCTTCATTAGCTAAATCAGCTTTTGGAATCTCGGCGTGTTGCCAAAAATCAGTCATCTTATTTTGTTTAACTACTTTCCCATCAATAATGGATGCAGAATCTTTTAGCCAGGCGAATAGTTCTTGATTGTAGTAATAATTTGTAACGAAGTTCCCTTGGTTCTTTCCCCTGCTGGGCGTGTATTCCACAGAATAAAGCTGCTTATCCATTCCAGATATAAGCTCACGCTGAAAAGAGTTTTCTTTTTGAGGATTCGTAGTTCTAAATATCATCGGAAAATTCTCAATATAATCTCCAAGAATTTCGGCTTCTCTGTTTTCGAAGTCTCTCAAAGATATTGAGGTGATCTTGTAATCGTTGTGTTTATAGATTTTTACCTTTTCTCCATTAGACTTTGATAGAAATTCCTTAACTAAAGTTTTCTTCCCCTCATTTTCCAGAATATGTTTGTATCTAACCATCACCTTTTTCTCTAAAGGAACCTGTGCTAAGGTCTGTTGACCCCCAGCTGTGAAGCGACTGATATCTTTAGCGTAAGCTAATATAAGTTCGTGGGTGTTAACTAAAAACCTTCCCCCTTGACCTATGCCTGCACTCCCTGACCTTTCGTAGGCAACCTGGGATAAATAGTTTTTCCTACCAAAGATTTCATCTAATAAAACTCTACAGTAATGTGATTCGCTGTCATCAACATGAACCCAAATAACCCCATCTTGTTTTAGAAGCTTCTTCAGAAGTTCCAATCGATCACGCATCATCGTTAACCAGATTGAATGCTCTAAACCATCATCGTAGTGTTCAAACGCCTGTCCTGTATTGAAAGGGGGATCAATATAAACCAACTTAACTGAATTTTGATAATCTTGAAGAAGTGCCTTTAGTGCAAGTAAATTGTCACCTTTAATTAAAATGTTTTCTGCGTCTTTGTCTCCATAGCTTTCTTTTTCCAATAAAATTCTTGGTTCCGATACCCTGGGGTCTTTTTTATCAACCCAAAGATACTCCTTTTTAGTTGGATCGTAATAAAGGCTTTTGCTTTTGTTATACCAAGTCAGTTCTAGTCTTCCGTCATTTTTTGTCATATTTATAGTTGTTCTGTTAAAAATCTTTGAACACCATCAAGCATTGATTTAACATCTTCCAGTTTGTATTCACTAAACTTACCGTGGTCGGCGCTATCTCTTATTGCCTTCCACGCCTGTATTTGTTTTTGGATCAGGCGATTGTAAATTTCTTTGTCAGCTAATTTTGTATTTAACGATCCGATATCATCACCCGATTTAACATCTACTACATTTTTTTGTGCAATTTGTCTTAAACCATTTTCTAATACCGCACCAACAAGGGAAGCAGTGGAGTCTTTGTAGTTGTTGTCTATAAGATGTTGAGCCATTTCAATAAAGTCCGTAAAAATCTCAGCACTTACGAGATCTCTTACCCTTGTCAAATATCCAAGTTCTAAATCTTCCTTTAGTGCCTTAAGAATTCCAGTGCCGTGATCTACATCACTGGGACGGGAAGATTTCACTCCCTCGACAAAGTTTTTATAATAAGGGCTATTCTCCCCACATACCATCAAAATGAAGTTTTGCGAGTTATTTCTCCATTCATGGAACAAAGGGCTGTTGACTTCATCAGGAGCAATAACATTTTCTGAACTATCATTAAAACGTGTCGAGGCAACGCTTTGCGCTTTTGTTAAAAGTTGACTTGCTCGCTCAATAAGTTTCTCCGTTGTTGAATTCATATTTATGTTTTCATTAACTTTTCTAGATCTTCTGGTTTATAACGCCTGTCGCCTCTGTCATTTACTCGGATTGCCTTTAACTTTCCGCTTTTGTCCCAGCGTCTTAGAGTCTCGACATGGACATTCAAGATCTCCGCTGCTTGGCGGATGGTCAACAGTTTTGGTAATTCGTCTTTTGTCTTCGGCATACCTCAACTTAATTATACAAAGTTTTGATGAAAATTGGTATACTATAGTTGGTCAAAGGACTATATATGAGTGGCAATAATATTAAAATTACCTCATCGCATCTGATTAACTTGATAAAAACCTGGTTGTTTGGTTTTTTATTTGCTGAAGTTTTATTTTTCTCGAAATCAATAGGGTTAAAATTAGGTGAATTTATCACTAAAAGCAACTTGGAAACTGTTGCCGTTACTGTTGGCTTAATATACTTGTTGGTTATAGTTGCCTATCTTATTTATAGAGAGGTTCATTGGGAAGTGTTTAAGATTGTTGGAAGTAAAAGAATAGACTTATTATTTATATTTGGTGTTGGGGTCATTTCAAGTTATTTTCTTGGTGGGGTAGGTTCTGAGTTTTATAAAAAGGCAGTTTCAATATTAAGCGTCAATCAATTGTTTGTTGCACTAAGTGTTCCTTTATTTGTCTATTTCTCTTTTCTGCTCCATGGATTTCGGACTTGGCTTAGAGATAAGAGGGAAAACAAAAAGTCTTTCTTTATAAGCGACAATGAACAAAGGGCTAGAAGTGGTGATCTACTGGGTTTTTCTGAAATAGCTGAAAAATTTGCTGAGAGAGTGATGAATCTAGGATCGTCAGATAGCCTGGTCTTTGGGGTTGATGCTCCTTGGGGGGTTGGAAAATCATCTTTTGTAAACTTTTGTAGAGAGTATTGGAAGGAAAAATATGGCAGACAAATAGTCGTTTATGTTTTTAATCCTCTTAAGTATGAAGATAGGGAAAATTTATTAGAAAAGTTTATCGACGGGTTAATCAAGGAAATTCAAAAGAATTTATTTATGCCTGAAATCAAGCCCGTTATTTCCAAATATGCTCAAATGATACGAAGCATAAAAGGAAGTATTTTGGGTTTTTTTGACTTTGAAATTACAAATGGGGGCTATACAGTGGACGATGCTTTTAATGATCTCGAGTCAACTTTGGTGGGTATCGATCAAAAAATAATTGTAATTATTGATGACTTAGATAGATTAAATTTATCTGCAGTTAAAGATCTCCTATTTACTGTTAAAAAGAGTTTTACATTGCCAAACATTTCCTATGTCTTATGCTATGACGCTGAAAATATTAATGCTCTTGAAGAAAAGAAGCCTGATTTTGAAAAAGTGACTGAATTTCTCGAAAAGTTTATCAATGTTAAAGTTGGACTTTATCTCAGTAGCAGTAAGCTCAATGAATATGTTTCAACAAATTTAGAAAAATCCCTGTCTGGAAACTCACAAACTGATCCGATTTTAGTTTCAAAGGCAATAGGTGGACTTAAAGACATATTTAAATCTAGCGATTACCATTCTTATGTTCCTTTTATTGGCGACATCAGAAAGCTAAAAAGACTAATAAATACTGTTTTACTGCTTGATCTTGAAAAAACTGATTTTGATAATAGTGATATTAATAACTACGACCTAATTCATCTATTGCTGATATATATTAATTACCCAAACATTTTCCGTAAGATTTATAACTCAGAGACTGGTGGAAAAAAAGGATTTTTCTCTTTAGTCGCCCAATATGAAGATGGCTACCCAAAAGACAGTCAAAGAAGTCAAAGTAGTAGAGACAGTGATTATAAGAACTCAATAAAGTATACCGATTTCATAAAAGCATCCTCACTTACGGAAAGTCAGAAATTCTTGATTAATAAGGTGTTTGAGGTTAATCAACGACTAGATAATTCGAATGCGGGCAATGTTTCAGCTGAATTGAGAGCTTCACTCGCTTGTTTTAATGGTGACATATGGTCTAGTGGTAACAGGAATCTGGAGGACTATTTAAATTTGATTGTTTCGTCTTCGAAACCGATAAAGACTGATCAGTATAAGTTTTATTTAAATCAAAAAGATAGACTTTTGAAAGGTGTTTCTGTTGAAGAAATACTAAAAAATGAAGCTTTTTCATATAAACAAACTGAGGCGAGTCAAAAACAACTCTGGAAAGTTATTATAAACAGTGCTTATGAATTCAATGAACAGGTAGGAGACCAACTTATTAGTTATTTGACGAATAACATTACAGACTACTCTCATTTTGAACATGAAGAGGCAGGTTTAGGCTTGAGACACGACCTGAGTTTTTATTTGGTGAAGATGCTTGACCAGGCAGGTTGGGTTGATGAAAATGGCGAACATAAAAGCAACTTTGATAAGAATATATCTGGAATTACAGACTGGATATTTGGAGAGGGCAAACATAGCAACCAAGGTATTCTTTCAATATTATCGGAAGAGAAAAGAGGAATTTTAGGATTATATGATTTACTCGCATTTCGCCTTTACTGTAGTGCTGATCGCGGAGGTGATGTTTTTAATTTAACTAATGCTTTATCAAAACATAGTGATCCAAAAGCTCCTACCGAAGGTTCAACAAAAACAATTGCCCTTGAGGAAATGCGCATTGTTTCCCAGAAAGTCTATAAGATTTTCAAAGAACAATATATTAACAAAAAAAGAAACATTTTTGAGTTGGCAGAAACTTTAGCCCTTAGCGATCTCGCAGGTAAATATAAAGTATTTGTTCAAGAAAAGATTAAATCAGGTCAAATAAAAGACGCCAAGGAAATGATCGGAAATATAAAATCGAAAATTAAGGGCTTTATCGTTTATCAGATGGGAAGCTCGTCGACTGAGTTTGGTATAGCTTGTGGTTATTATGATCCAATTGGCAAAGAAGACAAACATGACATATCAATAAAAGTAAATGACTATCTTTTTGCTGTTTGTTTCAACCCAGGGAAAAAGAAGGATAATCCAAAAAACTACGAACATTTTTTAGATTATCTTCTTGCGAGCTTTGCGAGCGTTTTTGAATCTGTTAAAGGCAGGAGCTATATCCCGCACATCAATGACTTTATAAAAGTTTTAAATAAGGAAAGACTTTATAAGTATTGGAAAACTAATTCTGCCAGGATTAGGTCACTTGGGTTTGAGAGTAAAAACAAAACTGTCTTTACTCCCAATTATCGAGCATCTTATAAAGAAGATTTACCTGATGTTTATAAGGTGTTAGATGACTTTGTTAAAGAATGGGAAAGTCCTAAGCCTCCAGAGGCTGTAGAACAAAAGTTAATAGCCTAGAAATCTATTTACTTCCCTCGTTGTATACTCTGGGTATTCCAAGTAATTAACCCAGTTAGTTGTCCGAAATTGTGACAATTGTATGTCCTAAACACTTGACATAATGTAAAGTATATGTTACATTATGATTGTTATGGATAGAAAGAAATATAAACAGCTTCGTGTAGTCGTTACCCTCTTTGTTGGTGCTATTGTTGCCCTGGCTGTTATTGGTAACAGCTATCCTTTATCAATCGCTGGAGTCTTAACTGGTATAGTCTTTATGGCGCTTGTCCGTGTAAAAGCTAAGATTAGAACTGATGAGCGGGAAGCTACCATTCAAGAAAAGGCAGCCAGGATGACCTATGCCATTTTTGCACCAGTTATTGGGATTGCTGCGTTCTTGTTGTTGCTTCCTTCTAAAAGTGGAATATCCGTTTTCAGCAAAGGTGAGTGGCTTTATGTTGAGTCTCTGGGGATGGTATTTGCTTATCTAACTTTGTTTTTAATAGCAATCTACGCCATCTCCTATCATTTCCTGAACAGAAAATATGGAGGTGGGGGCGATGAAGAATAAATTAAAAGTCTATCGAGCTATGCACAATTTAACTCAAGAACAACTGGCAGACCAGGTTGGAGTAAGCAGGCAGACGGTTATTGCCATTGAGAGCGATAAATACCTACCCTCACTTGGGTTAGCCTTTAAGATCGCCAGATTGTTTAAGGTTAAAGTTGAGGACATTTTTACCTATGAAGGAGAAGAAAATGAAAATTAAGAATATCAAAGAAAAACTCTTTTACACCGTGGCTATCGGGGCTAGTATCTTCTTATTGTTTTTCTTCATCGGTAGCGTTTGGATTGGCTTTGAAGCAAAAAGCCTCTGTCAAAATGCCAGGTGGCAATATGGTGGTGATTGTGTCGAAGCTCTTATTGCCCAGCTTGATGATGAACATCAAGGCTTTCGGACAAGAAACCATGCGATCTGGGCTTTGGGTCAACTTGGCGATAGCCGAGCCCTACCAGTCCTTAAAAGCTATTACACTGGCAACATTCCCGATAGAGAGCCGTTGGATGGGATGATTAGTCAATATGAACTGAAAAAAGCTGTTAATCTCACCAGTGGCGGTGCAAATATTACAGCCTTCCTCTGGAGAGGCTTCCTCAACGAGAAATAAACATTCACTTCAGGAAAAGTTAGAAAGAAACCTATTTACTTCCTTTGTTGTAAATTCTGGGTATTCGATCTCGTTGATCCAATCCACCTTTCGATACGAGTCCCATGATTCGAGCCAGTTGGCACTTAATATTTAAAACCTGTTAAGATTTACTACCGACCAGATGGAAATACTGAAAGAAAAGCGAACTGTGATGTAGAAATGGCTTTCTATTTAATGAAGGAAAAAGATAATTTTGAGAAAGCTATAGTTTTATCAGGAGATGGTGATTTTTTGCCGCTACTGAAATACCTCAAAGAGATTGGCAAGGAAGTAATAATTTTAGCAAGAGGCCCAAGAACAGCAAAGGAAATAAGACAATTTGCAGGAAGTAATTTTAGGGATTTTGTAAGATTAGAAAAAGAGATAAAGTTTGTTGATAAAAAGAGATAAAAAAAAGAAGCAGACATACGAAATATCTGCTTCATGTTTAGTATTTACATACTATCACAAGTTATTTTAAACTACAACTGGTTATAAAGAAGTCCCCCTAGCGTACGGTGTTAGAACCTACTTTAGCCTTTGCAAGCCTCAAGAATTGGAGATATACAGACAGGTTACTCTTAATATCTTTGTAAACTCTCATTCATTGAGATATACATTTTTTAAATAAAAATCCTCTAGGACTTATTATAACCCTGGGTAAAATAAAAGGATCAAGCCAGAAACTAGTTTCATAACAGGATATTGTTTTGACGACCTAAATCCCTTTTGGGATGGCTGAGGGGAGTCGAATATTGAGAGTACCTCGGTGCTTCATTTCATTTCGCACCTACGGCCCGCAATGTGCGACTTCGTTACCCGGTCAGTCACAAAAAAGCTAGCCATTTCAGACTAGCTTTTTTGTGAGGGTGACTGGGCAGACGCAGTTTGTACCCAGATGAAGAAATTAAGACAAGCTTACATAATTCCAAATTATAGTTATAAATATCCTAAGAATTCTTAACATTAGGTTCTGTTTGACTTTAGCAAATATAGCATATAGAGTTCCTTAATTATGAGAGCAGGTGTAGAAGCATTAGTTTTGGATCTTGATGGAGTAGTTATATTAAGACCTCCTTATCAAGCAAAGGCTACAGCTGATTATAAAAGACAAGGATTAGAGTTATATGCAGCACCAACAAATTTAGTACAAATAACAAGGGAAATTAGGCAGTCAGGATTAGGACTGGGTGAATTAGGCGCTTTTGTTTTTAATACCATGCGTTGGGTTTATCCTGACGTTAGTAGAAGCTTGTCACAAATTAAAGGTATTGATATCTATGGGAATACCGGCAGGTCCAATAAAGAAGCATGGGTTGCTATGACTAAATGGCAGTTAAGAATGGGCGGTGTTGAGGATCGATTTCAGGATGTTTTCTTTAAGCCCAAAGACGTTGAAACAAGAGACAGCAAATTAGGCAATGTAGCATTTCTGCTGGAAAGATATAGCAGAGTAAGATGTGTTGACGACAATCCAGCTGATTTACTCCCAATTCTTAATAAATTCCCCGAGCAGGTTGAAGGAGTTTTGATGGAAGATAGATCAACCAAACAATTACTTGCAAGGGTGGATCGAAAGCATTATCCGAACCTTACAGTGGTTTCACGATTTAGGGATGGGGTGCAGGATTTAATTCTGCAAGCAGTTTAAATCTTTTGGGTTCAATAATCCCTTCAGTGCATCAAAATTCGTGCCTAAATTGCAAGGGTGGTCTAACGTACGATGTTAGAAATTATTGCAGTTATTTAAATACCTCTTTCTTATCAACTCCTGCTTGTTTGAGAATCGACG
The DNA here is from genome assembly GCA_018816815.1 of Patescibacteria group bacterium. Lineage (GTDB taxonomy): Bacteria > Patescibacteriota > Microgenomatia > Daviesbacterales > UBA10151 > UBA10151. The sequence goes on along the minus strand of JAHIVD010000020.1, from coordinate 2,076 downwards.
ATAATGTTCCCGGTTTTAAATCTTTGTTATGAATCGGCAATGTAACCCGTTTTGAATTATCTGAATTATGATGAAGAATCATGTGGCCACCGCTCCGTCTGCTAATATAAAACCCTTTGCTTTTGAGAAATTTGAGTATCTCTTTAGGTGTTATGGAAGGCATAACTTAATAAATCAACGGATTTGAAACTGATACTTGTCCCACAAATATATTTGAACTTCTTATTGGAATTTCTTCTCCATCTGCGTTTAAATCCTCTAAAAATAATTTAATAGCGTCTGTTATATTTTCTCTTGACTGTTCAAACGTATCACCTTCACTGATACACCCTGGCAGAGAAGGCACTGTAACCGTATAGCCCTTGTCTGGTTGCTCTTCAAAAATTACATCATATTCTAGAACTTTCTTTTTCATAATAAATAAATTATATGCCTCTTAAATTTAATTTTCAATACATATAAACTCTATTATGGGGTCCACTAGCGTACGATGTTAGAACCTATTTTAGTCTCTGTAAGCCTCAGGAGTTGGAAATGTATAGACAGATATTAATATAACCTTGCTGTTTTATCACCATGAACAACTTGAAATAAACGATTCAAATAAAGAAATCCCGCAGCTTGTCTCTGTTCTGTGGTAGCCTTACTTGAATTCATAAATAAATAACTCCTAAGCATTGCATCGCGTGATTTTTTGTCCGCTTCTTCTACGCTATTTCCTTTTATTAAGCTTAAAGGTACAAGATTGGAGGTTTCTAGAAAGAATTTTGCTACTGGGTCTAACAAAGGAAGTGTATTCCTGCTTTTTGAGAGAATTAACCAAAATTTTGCTGAATAACCTATAAATGCGACAGCACCGCCTCCTGACTTTGTGCTTATTTGACCCATACTAGCACCAACATTACAACTTCTAACATAGACTATAGTTCCCCTAAGTAGTTGTATACAGTCAGTTGAATCTATAAGAACTTCTTTATTATAACCATGAATACTATCTTTTGATCCGTGGCCGTTAAAGAAAATAAGTTTTGGATTATTTCTAGAAACATAACTGTCAAATTTAGTTTTTATAGCTTTATTTCCGCTTAAATCATAAATGCTAAATTGTTTTTTTTGTGCTTCTAAAATAATAGGTTTACACCAGTGAAATAAGGCATTGAGTAATGGATCGTCGTCTGGCCGAGTTATTAATAAGCTTTTAGGCATGTAATTGAGTTGAGTCTTCTATCTCGTAGATCTTTCCCTCAGCCATATCTCGCAGCAACATAAGTTGAGATTCTATAATTTCCTTACCTAATTCAGTTCCTTCCCTAATGTTTTTAACTAGCTCTTCTCTCGTGTAATTCTGGTCACCGAAAAATACCTCTAAGTCATCGGATAGCGCTTCAATTCGGGCAGAAACTAATTCACGAAAATATTCTTCTTGCTTCTCCTCACTATTTTTTTTAGTGTTTTTATCGTCCCCATTCATTTTAATATCCCTACCTGTTTTAATTTATCCAGGATCTCTACAACCTTATCTGTATCTGAATCGATTTCAACCTTTGCAGAGTGCCAAGTAAGCGGCTCACCATCAATTACCACAATTATTTCGTTTCTTGCGCCAAGAGGTAAGTTTGCATAAGTTTTATAAAATTGAGCTTTTCTATCCATAGGGACGAGATTTTAGCATTCCTTTAGTTCAGTAGCAAGTCTAATACATATAAAATCATAACCTCAAAAAAAAATAAAAGCAAGGTACAGTCTTACCAAATCAAAAAGTGAAGTGAAGGGGTTACGTCTACCTAACCGAAAAAGAGAAGTGAAACTGTAAAGGAGAAAAACAATCTCTTTGTAAAACAAACGCGAACCGATAGATTTAACAGGGACCTGTCTGTACAAAATTCTAACACCAAATAGGAGTAGTTCTAAAGTTAGAAATTTAGACTTAGTTGTATCTTCATAGTTCCGAACTTGAAACTACCGGCGTAAGCCGGTAGAGGGAGTAATCCCAAAATCCTTCTGAGTATATAATAAAGGAGTGAAGTTAAGAAAACAATCAAACGCTGTATACTTTTGTGAGTACCACCTGATTTT
>JAHIVD010000019.1 GCA_018816815.1 Patescibacteria group bacterium | reverse complement strand
TTATCGTTCTCATTAATTGTTATTTCTTTGTTCGTTTTGCCAACTATTGTTTTGGCTCAGGGAAAACAACAAGGTCAGGGTGCAAGCCGGGATAACACACAGGAAGTCTTAATTGAAGACGAAGAAACAGTTATTGCTCCTCAAGGTAATCAGGTTCAGAATCAGAACCAGGTTAAAACTCAAAACCAGGGAGAAGAAACTCAACTGCAAGTGGCTACACAACATATGGAGCAGTTGATGGATATGGAAGGTTTGAGTGAAGAGGTTGGTAACAAGGTGAAAACCATTGCGCAAGAACAAGCCCAAACTCAAACCCAGATCCAAACTCAGTTAAACAAACTTGAATCAAAATCAGGCTTAATGAAAAAGCTTTTTGGTTCCGACTATCAGGTAATTAAAAACCTAAAACAACAAAGGGAACAGAATCAGTTAAGAATTCAACAGCTTGAGCAGTTACAGACTCAAATAGTTAATCAAGCTGACCAAATTCAAATAGAAGAGGCTGTGCAGGTTCTGATAGAGCAAAACACGGTTTTAGCAGACCAGATTCAAGCAGAAGAGCAAGCGGGCAGTCTTTTTGGCTGGCTTGTTAGACTGTTTTACAGGTAAAGCGTATCTAGTATCTAAAGATTACGGATATGCACCTCTTATTGTTTCCGGGGAAGCTAATTCGCTGTTCGATATGACTTACAGCTATAGCCTGGAGGATGGAGTTTTCTACTGTTGTATTATACCTGATCTGGCTAAATTTTTGATGTATTATATATAGATGGATACGCTATTGAATATGAACTCTATCTCCGGTCTTTCAGAAAGTGAAGTACTAAAAAAACTGAAAACTGACGGTTACAATGAGTTACCTGCTCAAAAAAAACAAAGCAGCTTTTCTATTTTACTTCGAGTTCTTTCCGAACCAATGCTCCTTCTTCTAATTGGATGCGGTGCATTGTATTTTTTTATGGGCGAAGCTAAAGATGCCTTAATGCTTTCGTCTTTTGTATTTGCAGTCATTAGTATTACTTTTTATCAGGAGAGAAAAACCGAAAAAACACTTGAAGCTCTAAGAAATTTATCCAGCCCTAGGGTATTGGTTATAAGGAGCGGTAAACAAATCAGAATTCCCGGCCGTGAAGTGGTAAAGGGCGACATTATTATTATCCGCGAAGGGGACAGGATTCCGGCTGATGCGGTAGTTTTGTCCTGCGAAAATCTTTCAGTTGATGAATCCCTTCTTACCGGCGAGTCAATGCCTGTTAGAAAATTGGAATGGGATGGGAAATCTGAACAGCAAAGGCCGGGCGGAGATGATTTGCCGTTTGTTTATTCAGGTTCGATGGTAGTAAGCGGCCGGGGTATTGCTAAAGTTTTTTTAACTGGTTTTCAAACGGAGATAGGGAAAATCGGTAAAAGCTTGGAAACAATTAAAGATGAAGATACGCTTTTGCATAAAGAAATTGCAAAAATAGTCCGTTTCGTGGCAATAATTGGTATTTTGCTTTGTGGATTGGTAGTTTTGGCCTACGCTTTTATTAAAGGAAATATTGTCCAGGGATTTTTAGCGGGATTGACATTAAGTATGGCTATGTTGCCTGAGGAATTTCCGGTAGTGCTTTTAATATTTTTGACCTTGGGAGCTTGGCGGATTTCCAAAAGGAAAGTGCTGACCAGACGTTCTGCGGCTATAGAAACGCTTGGAGCAGCTACTGTTTTGTGTACCGACAAAACCGGAACATTAACGCTAAACAAGATGGAGTTATCCAGTTTATATACGCAAGGATCGTTTTACGAATTAAGCGATTTTGCCTCGACCAATTTACCGGAAAAATTTCATAATTTATTAGAGTTTGGAATTTTGGCAAGCCAAAAAAATCCCTTTGACCCCATTGAAAAAGAGCTTAACGAAACGGGAGATTTGTATCTTAAAAACACCCAACATCTGCACAGTGACTGGAGTTTAACGAAAGAGTATCCTTTATCTAAAGAACTGTTGGCGCTTTCCCATGTTTGGCAATCGCCGGATAAAAAGGATTTTATCATCGCTTCCAAAGGCGCTCCTGAGGCAATTTTAAACTTATGTCATCTGGGCGCTAACGAAAGGACGGAAATTCTAAGCAGAGTTAAGGATATGTCTGAAAAAGGTTTACGGGTGTTGGGAGGAGCCAGGGCAGTATTTTCTAAAAATAAACTGCCAAAAAACCAACATGATTTTGCCTTTAAATTTGTCGGACTTTTTGGATTTATCGATCCCGCCCGTTCAACAGCGCCTGGTGCCGTAAAAGAAGCATACGATGCCGGCATAAGAGTAATAATGATAACCGGTGATTATCCCGGAACAGCCCAATATATTGCTAGAAAAATCGGTATTAAAAATCCGGAACATTATATAACAGGTGAAAAGCTGAAAAAGATGGACCTTCCTGAACTCAGGGAGAAGATTAAAACCATCAATATCTTCGCCAGGGTCATGCCGGAACAAAAATTGGCAATAGTTAATGCTTTGAAAGCAAATGGTGAAATCGTAGCCATGACAGGTGACGGCGTAAATGATGCGCCGGCTTTAAAATCCGCCCATATTGGAATTGCCATGGGCGAAAGAGGTACGGATGTGGCCCGGGAGGCAGCGTCTCTTGTGTTGCTGAACGATGATTTTTCCTCAATCGTAGCAGCTGTGCGCTTAGGCAGAAGAATTTTTGATAACTTAAAAAGAGCCATGGGATATATTCTGGCTGTCCATGTTCCTATTGCCGGAATGTCGTTGCTTCCTCTTTTTTTCGATTTTCCGGTGGTCCTTCTTCCCGCTCACATAGCTTTTTTGGAGTTAATTATTGATCCGGCCTGCTCAATTGTTTTTGAATCAGAAAAAGAAGATCCAAAAATAATGAAAAGGTTGCCAAGAAATCTCCACCAGCCTATGTTTAACCGGAAGACAGTAGTAATCAGCATGTTGCAGGGACTGGGTATTTTGTTAGCCATTTTTGTCTTGTTTATCTTTACAATTAAATCCGGCAAAGGTGAACTTGAAGCTCGTTCCTTTGCGTTTGCAGCACTGGTTTTAGCTAACTTGCTGCTTATTATTGTTAACCTTTCATGGAATAAAAATATCCATCAGATACTCCTGTCGGCCAACAAAACATTGTTTATGGTTTTTGCCGGTGCTTTGTTTTGCCTTTTTGTTGTTTTGAATATTCCATTCTTCTCAAGTTTATTCCATTTAACACCCCTTCGCTTAAATGACTTTTTCCTTATTGCCTTGGTTGTGATTATCAGCCTGGCTTGGTTTGAGATATTAAAATTATTTAGGAATACAGCTGTATTGGGACGGCTAAAAGAGTTGATATATTAAATCTTTACTTACTTGAAGTGAGAATTTGTTCTATTTTTGATTCATGATAAATTGATAAAAATAAATTGACAAAGCAAGCAAAGCTTGTGATCTAACGATCTAAAGTAAAAGCTTGATGTTTGTTAACTCGTATTAAGCAAAAGCTTGGTTTTTCCGCATTCGTTCGAAGAATAGCGTTTAAATTAGTGTATTGCAAATTTTAAATTAAGTCTTTATGATATTTTATATTCTGTCCTAACTATTTCATGAAGCGGAATATTCTTTTTTCACCTTTATCTGCAAAAGCCACAAAAATAATGCTACTGGGTGCCGGGGAGCTTGGCAAAGAAGTGATTATTGAAGCCACGCGCCTTGGTTTTTTCACTATTGCTGTTGACCGTTACGAAGGAGCTCCTGGTCAGCAGGTAGCACATTGTGCTTATACTGGAAACTTAAAAGATGCAGATTTCTTGCGAAGCGTGATTGAAAAGGAGCGGCCAGATTATATTGTGCCGGAAATTGAGGCTATTAACCTGGATCTCTTATTCGATTTGGAGAAAGAAGGATTTAATATTATTCCTAACGCTAAAGCTACTTATACAGCAATGCAGCGTGAGCGGATCCGCGAGATGATTGTAAGAACTGGTGCACCGGTTTCAGAATATGTTTACGCCACTTCTTTGAAGGAGTTAAAGAAAGCCTGCAAAAAAGTTGGATTTCCTTGTTGGGTTAAGGCTATTCAGGATTCTTCCGGCAGTGGTTCAAGTAAAGTAAAAAGTGAAAAGGATATCGAGAAAGCATATGAGAAAGCCCATCTGGAAGCCCGGGGATCAGCTGATAAATTAATAGTTGAGAAAAATATTGATTTTGATTTAGAGGTGACAGAATTGGTAATCAGACACTGGGAGAACGGGAAGATTAAAACTTCATTTTGTTTACCTGTGGGGCAATATCAAACAGGAGGAGGGGATTATCATTCAAGCTGGCAGACGGCAGAAATAAGTGAAAAAGCAGAAAAGAAGGTATATGAGGTTGCCAAAAAAATCACTGATTCGTTGGGTGGAGTAGGAGTTTTTGGTTGTGAATTGTTTGTCAAAGGTGATTATGTTTGGGCCAACGAGTGTAGCGCTCGGCCGCATGATACTGGTATGGTTACTTTTGTTTCTCACCAATTTGGTTTTTCGCAGGCCGCTCTGCATGTCCGTGCTGTTACTGGTTTGCCGATTCCGACAGTGAAGCGTTTCGGTTTTGATGTTGTGCCCATTATTACTCCTGCTGCATCCCATGTCATTCTTGCTCCGGTAGAAGGATTTGATCCTGGTTACAATAATCTGTCAAAGGCGCTCAAAGAAGAGGGGGTAACAGTTTTGCTGTTTGGTAAAAATGGAGCACATATCAATAGACGCCTGGGAGTTGTTTTGGCAACAGATGCGGATGTTCAAAGAGCCAAAGAAAAAGCAGAAATTGCCGCTCATAAAATAGAAGTTGCTACCAGACAAAACCCTAAATGGCAAAAGCAGGAATCAAAGGAAAAACATATTTTTAAAAAATAACCTGACAAATCCGGTTTGATTTATAGACTGTATTCTGTTATACTGCATCCTAAATGAGCAACCCTTGTGTTAAATGTGGCAAGCAACGGATAGATGGTAAAACCTGGGTTGGTAAGATGGGTGTTTCCAGTATAACTTATACTAAAACAGTTTGCCCTGATTCAGAATGCCAAAAGATTGTTGATAAAGGTATTGCTGAAAGAAAAGCTAAAACAGAGGCCATGCTTAAGGCGAAAGCAGAAGCTAAGCAGGCAAGGGCAAAATTACTTGCAGCAAGTTAATATTCTTCATTACCAGTTGTATAAAGATTTAAGAGACCGGGTGATTTTTAGTTAAGCTCAGTTCCCAAAACTACCCTTATCAATTTGGATTTGAACCTCAGAAGTGTTAGTTTCGACTATTGTGTCGTTGATAGCAGGAGTTATACGAATTACTGTACGACCAGTTGCTGCTCTGCTTTTTAGGATTTGCTGCTGCCTGACCAGGTAAACTCCGGCCATTATCCCTAAAACTAAAATCAGGATAATTAAAATAGCCTTTTTTTTACGAACCAGCAAACTGACAGTTTCATTGCTTTGAATTTGATTTTTAATTTGTTCTAAAATTTTCATATATTTTAATTATATTAGTAGCAAGCAGTACAATAAGGATCTATTGCCGGATTATATTTACATACTCCTCCTTGGATAGTCCCGGTACATCTATGAACCCCGCCCGTAGAGCACTGTTCCGGATACTCGCAACGACTTCCTTCGGACGGTCCGCTAACTTTACGGTCGCCACACTTGGCGCATTTGACGTTACATTCAGGATTTCTATCCTCCCATGCGGTTCCTGAAGAGTTGCAGTGTTTAACAGTTGCTTCGCCTGAATTTAAATCACACCCAGCACAATTTCCTGTACACTGAATATCGTAGGCTCCGGGAGGACAAATACTGTTTGGTGTTCCGGACTCGCCCTCGCAACCTTCGCAATACGAAGAGCCTGTTATAAATATGCATTGTTCCTTGCCATTAGCGTCTTTACTAAGTTTACCATGGCAAAGTTTTGTTCCTCCACTACCGCAAGACTCCCTGTAGTCACAAGAACGAGCAGCAGTATTGGTACCAGCATCTCCTGCCGGAACAGCTTTAGTGCCAGTTCCTGCTGCCGGGACTGAAGCAGGAGCGGTATAGCGGATGGTAAAGCTGACTTTTTTACACTTATCACCCTGACATGGACCGTTATATCCATCAAAGTAAACAAATAGAGTCATGTCATAATTTTTGCTTTCTTCAGGATTAAAAGCAGTGTCAATTTTACTTAAATCCAAATTTATTTCCGCTATATTCGCATTACCAGAAAATAAGCTGTTAGACCCCCAATAAAGCTCCAGGTTAGTAACCTTTTTTGCTGAAAGGTTAGCACCGTGGAGCGTTGATCCATTTTTTACTATAGATTCTATAGATTTTCGGAGACATTCTTGAAAGTCATCATATTGAGTTTGATTTATGGTGGTATTGTTTTCAAATAATTTTTGTACACATTGCTGATAGACATAACCAGCACAACTTAATATATTGGCAGCTGCTGTAGTGCCTGTGTTAAAATTAGCAACACATTGGCTCTCGAGGAATTCTTCTAATTGTTTTTGGTTATATGTCTGTGTTGCAGCAACCAGGGGTTGAAGATTGCATTGATTTCTGTCAGATGGGTTAGCTAACGACGTTCGGCAATCATTTAGTAGATAATGAAATTCATAACATTTGTCACTGGCTAACACCAACACTTCGTCACATCTGTTTGGTCTATCTTCAACTATGTTATCATGGATATGGCCATAAGCCGCTGGAAAATTGTTAAATACGGAAATTGGTTTATCCTTTGTGGAATCCACCGAATAGCCTAAGAATGCAGACTGGTCAGCCGCAGATTTGCCGACTAAAATTGTCAAAACTAAACCTAGGCAAAATAAGCTTATTCCCAGTTTAAAACATACTTTTTTCATTCGGGTATCTCCATATCCGCAACTGAAAACTGAGGCAGAGTAGAAGCTGTTACCCTAATGTCCATCATAGCCATCAGCATATATGTGTCTTGACTGCTCAGATAGGCGGTTTTCATTAAATTAAAGGCCTTTTTATAATCTGTATAGATGATGTTTGGATCAGTCTGTTTTACGCTGTCATCAATCAGGCTGATGATGTCTTTATAACTTGGATCGGCAAAGATCAGCTTGATATTATCTGCCAAAACTCCGGTAAATTTGCCACGATAAGGGGAAACGGAAGCAGCGGTAACAGGATTAACAACAGGATCAACAACAGTTGATCCGCTGGTCGGCGGAGGAGTTGCAGTAGGAGCAGGAACAGGAGTTGGTAAACTTTGAGAGGGCATGGTTAAGGAAGAGAGGGAGCTTATCAGGGATGAGGGGAGACGGATGGTTTCCGAGAAAGCAACAAGCTCGCTGTTAGGCATATTTAAAAATTTGATTTCTAAAAATATCAATAGACCCAGTCCTCCGAATATTAACACCACTCCAATAATACTTAGAACTTTGATAATTTTTTTATCCCTATTCACCATTAAGCATTTTCCTTAGTATTTTTAATAATAACACATGTACCTTTTTAATAGTCAATAGCTCAAGCGTTGTGTAACCCGTTCAGGAGTTTCCAGAACATTCACTGAACGATCCCGAGCGTAATCGAGGGAGAAGTATTACATTATTCTTTTTGTCAAATATTGAACAGTTGCGGGGTTGTTTTTGTTTTAGGGGCTTACTCCAGAAATTTTTCCATTAAATCCAAAGCATCGGAACTCAAATCAGCCAAATGCAAATTTTTTTAATCATTTAGGACAGTATTAGCAATTACTTTTTTAATATCTTGGCTGTCCAATCATGATTTTCAAAACGATAGAAATTTTTAAGCTGTTCATCGGAAAGCTGGAGCAATTCTGGTATGCCTTGACCATTTTTGATAGCCATGGTTTTCATCATCTCAGGATTAGTAATGAAAAAGATTAAAAATTAAAAAGATTAAAAAGGTGCCTGTTCAAAGTTCACTGTAATAGCCTAAAGTATTTTGACCTTCTAAAAATGAGGGAGATGCTCTGCTGCTACCTGGCTGTATCTGTTGTTTCCGTTTCTTTCATTGCTGGCAGAAAATAACTCTCGGGCAATTTTTTTTAAAATATCCCCAAAGGTAGTGTTTTCATCCAATAAAATTCTGGTTAGTTTGTTTGTAGCCAAATCTTTTTTAAAACCGGTTTTTGTAAGGTTGTCTTACTGAAAAGAAAGGAGTAACAATCTTTTTTCTTGTACAGATAAGTTTTATCCTTTTTCTTCCCAAAATATCCAATAAAGTTGTTAAAGTTTTAGATTGCCTGAGACGAGCAACTAATTGCCCGCAATCTCTTAATAGTTCTTAATAATCTGAATGAAGAATAATTGGTTTTTCTGAAGATTTCATAATTTTTGTGTTCTATGATTAAAAAGTGTAACATAACTGTAAAAATATGGCAGAAGTTGTATCTATAAATAAAATTGGTAGTGTTTGTAGTAAGTTTAAAAAACAAGGCAAGGTAGTTGTTTTGGCAGGGGGATGCTTTGACCTGCTGCATCCCGGCCATGTGATATTTTTGGAGAAAGCCAAAAAAGCAGGGGATATCTTGATAGTGCTTTTGGAAAGCGATGTAAAAGTAAAAGCTATAAAAGGTATTAATCGTCCTGTTTACAATCAAGCTGAGCGAGTTGTGATTTTATCTGCATTGCAGTCGGTAGACTATGTTATAAAATTACCTTATTTTAAAAAAGACTTAGAATATGACCGACTTATATTAAAAATAAAACCAGATATTATTGCAGCAACTGAAAAAGACCGGAATACTTATTTTCTCCAAAGAGCAACGCAATTGGTTGGAGCAAAATTAAAATTTGTGACAAAAACTATCGGTAACTATTCCACGTCTTCATTAATTAGTTCAATTACTGTACAATAATTTGTGCGTGAAAACCAAATTATTCCTTCTTTCGCTACTACTGCTACTATTTTTTACCTATTTTTCCTATACTGTAGCCAAAGAGCGTTGGCAAAAAACAGATTTTGACACAACTGTTAAGTTACAGGATCATATCTCAAGTCGTTTTGATGGCACTTTTTCCTATTTTAGCTTACTTGGTTCTGCTGAGGTGACAATCGGTTTTTGTTTGATGTTTATTTTTTGGGCTCTGCTGCGCAGAAGATGGCTGGAAATTATTGGTTGGTTAATGATTATTCCTGCTTCAGCTGTTGAAATCTTTGGTAAATTAGTAGTTTTTCACCCAGGACCGCCTGTTTTGTTTCACAGAAGCATTTTGCATACCAGCTTGCCAAGTTTTTATGTGCATACCAATTTTTCATACCCTTCGGGGCATATGACCAGAACAATTTTTATTATTACTGTGTTTGCTTTGATGATGATTTATTCCTCAAGAAATTTTTATTATAGATTTACTATTTTTTGTTCACTTATTGTACTTGCATTTTTAATGGCATTAACCAGAGTATATTTGGGTGAACATTGGTTATCAGATGTTATAGGTGGGACTTTCCTGGGCATGACAACAGGTTTTTTCGCTTCGATATTGATTCTTCGGAATCAAACAGATCAAGGTATTGATTTTACTAAAACAAAAGGTTTAATATAAGAAGCAGTTGCCCGGGGGAGGTGAAGAAAATGAACAGAAATGTTTCAATAGTCATAGTTATACTGGTATTGGTGGTTATTGCAGGTTATTTAGTATGGCTTCGCAGCAAGGTTACATCGGTTGTTTCTCCTCAAACAGAACAGCAAGTACAAGTTACACCTACACCTGTTGCAATAGCTAGTCCATCTGCTACACCAGCAGAGGAAGAGGCTACCGGGTCAACCAAGGCAAAAACCGCTACTTCCAGCTCGACTGATAAGTAGGTAGATGACCGAATTTTCAAGTACCAATTTTTATTTTTCATTGAATTTTCAATGGATAAATTTTCAGATGTTTAAAAAATTAAAATCCTGTATGGTTCTTTAATCAGAATTTATAGTGTAGTAGAATTTTAAAGTAAAGATATGGATAAGATTGAAAAACTAGTAATTATTGGTTCCGGACCAGCAGGGTTAACAGCTGCTATTTATGCGGCCCGGGGCAGTTTGGATCCTTTAGTTGTAGCTGGTAGGGAAGCAGGAGGACAGCTGACTAAGACAACAGATGTAGATGATTATCCGGGGTTTGAAACAGGCATTCAAGGTCCTGAATTAATGGCTAAAATGCGGAAGCAAGCCGAGCGGTTCAACGTTCGTTTTATCAGTGAAGATGTGGTTTCTGTTGATTTAAAAGTCAGACCACTTGAGATTAATACTGAAAGTCAAAACCTAAAAGCCAGTAGTTTAATTATTGCAACAGGAGCATCAGCAATATGGCTGGGACTATCATCAGAGGAAAGTCTTAAAGGAAAAGGAGTATCAGCTTGCAGTGTTTGCGACGGCTTTTTCTTTAAAGGTAAGACTGTGGCAGTTGTTGGAGGAGGAGATACTGCTTTGAGGGAAGCAAATTATTTATCTAAGCTGTGCAAACAGGTCACAGTTATACACAGAAGAGATGAGTTGCGGGCTCAGGCAGCCTTGCAGGAATTAGTAAAAGCTAAGCAGAATATCAATTTTATATGGAATTCAGTAGTAGAAGAGGTGTTGGGAAGTGATAAAGTAACTGGTTTGAAGCTAAAAAATACTCAAACAGATAAGATTAGACAGTTAAAGACAGATGGATTGTTTGTTGCAATCGGTCACAAACCAAATACAGATTTTCTAAAAGGCCAATTAGATTTAGATAAAAAAGGCTATATTGTGGTTAAAGATGAAACCCGAACAAATATTTCCGGAGTCTTTGCAGCAGGTGATGTTTCAGACTATAAATACAGACAAGCTATTACTGCAGCAGGGGTTGGCTGCAGGGCTGCTTTTGATGTTGGAGAATACTTGGAAAATCTTCAGAAGGCATGAATATTAAAATATTAGAAGTTCCGAATCTATTGGTGAGTTGAAAATTGTTGGCAATAAAGACACTGGTTGTGAGATAATGTATTTATGACAGCACCTGCTCCTGTAAAAGTTTTACAGCATAAAGAACATCAAGAGAAAAGGTTACATAATAAGGTTGCTGATTATTCCACTCAAGCTGGTTATCCGGTTACTGCAGCGCAAGTGGACCCAGACGATAACTCTCCGCTAAAAGGGATTGAAGAGGCAATGGAGGATACTGTGCATGTTGTAGGAAGCACATTTGATGAACAAGTTGGAGGCGCAGGTGAAACTGCCCGCATACGGACTGCACAAGGTAATGCTCCGATTATAATTGCTGCTGCCAGAAGGTTAAAACAAAAATTGGTATCAATGAAAAAAGCAGTATAGCAGCATAATGGAAGTTACTCAAACAAACGGAATAGATTTTATGGGTTTGGCTGTAGCCGTAATTGTAGTTTTAGGGCTGCTGTTGTTACTAGTTGGTATTTTCCTTTTTTTACGTAAATATTTAGTGGATTGGATTAAGTACAGGGATAGAGAAAAGTTGTCGCTGCAGTTAGTGCTTTTGCAAATCAAAGTTCCAAGAGGAAATGAAATTAAAATAGATGCAATTGAACAGCTTTTTGCTACTCTTGCTTCGTTGCGGAAATCCGGAGGGATGCTGGCTGTTTTGAAACCGCAACCACATTTATCTTTTGAGATTGTAGCTTTACATGAATCGATCAGATTTTTTGTGGCTTGTTATAAACAGCATCAGGATTTAATTGAAAAACAGATTCACGGTGCGTATCCTGATGCTGAAATTAAGGAGGTTCCGGAATATAATATCTTTTCCGAGACAGGGGAGGTAGCTTTTGTTCAGTTGAAACTAAAGAATGCGGATTATTTTCCAGTAAAAACCTTCCGCGATTTACCCACAGATCCTCTTTCAGCTTTAACTTCGGCTTTTGCCAAGATGCAGACAAACGAGGGAGTAGCAGTGCAGCTTATGCTTTCGCCTTCAAATAATACCTGGAAGGATTTAGCTAAAAAATGGCTGAAAAAACAAAAAGAGCCAGGGGATGAAAAAAATCCCAAACCGCCTCCTGACGCCAAGGAACTAGAAGCAGTTGAGGGTAAGATCGCTAAGCCAGGGTTTGATATTAGTTTACGGATTGTTACTTCAAGTACTTCCGAAGCAGCTGCTAAAGCTCATCTGGCCAATATCAAAACAGCCTTTGAGCAATTTAGCGGGCCGTATAATTCATTCACCAGTGCTAAAGTGTATTCTAAAAAAGGGTTTTTAACTGATTTTATTTATCGTTATATGCCCAGATTTACTAAGCTTTCGGTTCTAACACCTGATGAGCTGGCTTCTATTTTTCATTTTCCAAATAAGTCTATTGAAACACCTTACATTAGCTGGCTTTCATCAAAACGGGCTCCGGCCCCGGAAAAGATTCCCAGCAGTGGCTTATTTTTAGGTAGATCTGTTTTCCGCGGCGTAGACAGGCCGGTTTACCTTTCAGAAGATGATCGGCGAAAGCATATGTATATTATCGGTAGAACTGGTACAGGAAAGTCAGAACTACTTAAGACCTTGATGTTGCAGGATATCATGGCAGGTAAAGGTTTATGTTTTATTGATCCTCACGGAGATGCTGCAGAAGAGTTGCTGCAGTTAATTCCACCTCAAAGAGCTGAGGATGTGATTTATTTTGATCCCTCGGACACGACCCGGCCTTTTGGATTAAATATGTTGGAAGCCTATGCTGAAGAACAAAAACACTTTGTTGTAGCTTCGATAATAGGACTTATGTACAAACTTTTTGATCCTAATAAAACAGGAATTATTGGGCCGCGATTTGAACATGGTGTCAGGAATGCCATGTTAACAGCAATGAGCTCGCCAGGCGCTACTTTTGTGGAGGTTGTCAGAATTATGACTGATGCCAATTTTGTCAAAGAACTCCTGCCAAGAGTTACTGATCCGGTTGTGAAGCGTTACTGGACAGATCAGATTGCTCAAACCACAGATTTCCATAAATCAGAAGTTTTAGATTATACAGTGTCTAAATTCGGTCGATTTGTTACTAATAAAATGATGAGGAATATTATTGGTCAATCAAAATCCTCATTTGATCTGCGCAAAGTTATGGACGAAGGAAAAATATTAATTATGAATTTGTCAAAAGGCAGAATAGGGGAGGAAAACTCTAATTTCCTGGGGTTAATTTTAGTTCCTAAACTGCTGGCTGCTGCCATGTCACGTTCCAATACACCAATGGAGCAAAGGCGGGATTTTTACCTTTATGTTGACGAGTTTCAAAATTTCGCTACCGATACATTTGCAGATATTCTTTCTGAGGCCAGGAAATATAGATTAAACTTAATTGTGGCTAACCAATTTATCGGTCAGATAGGTGAGGATTTGAAAAACGCTGTTTTTGGAAACGTTGGTACAATTATCGGGTTTAGGGTGGGCATAACTGATGCCAATTACCTGCAGCATGAATTTGCACCTACTTTTTCAGAGGCAGATTTGGTAAATATTGAATCCCCTCATACCTATATTAAAACTATTGTTAACGGTGAACCGGTTGTGCCTTTTTCCTTGGATACAACTAAAGATATGAAAAAATGGAAAGCCATGTTAAATCCTCAAATCGGTCAGACGATCAGAGAATTATCCCGCTTAAAATATGGTAGAGATGCCCTTCAGGTGGAAGCAGATATAGTATTAAGATCCAGGTTGTAATAGTTTAAACTGCAATTTATCATTTTGTATTTTGAACTTTAGACTTTATCCTTGTATAATATCCTTACAGGCTCGTAGCTCAATTGGCAGAGCGCTTCTCTTATACAGAATAGGTTGCTGGTTCAAGTCCAGCCGAGCCTACATAATTGATTTTTGGTTTGTTTTTTGATTGGAGGTGATGAAAAAATAAAAACTCCAATAGGTAAAGTTACACATTACTACGATAAAATAAGCGTGGCTGTTTTGGACTTAACTTCAGGATCTCTAAAGGTGGGTCAGCAGATTAAATTTAAAAAAGGAGAAAAAGAGTTTACTCAAAGTATTCAGTCTTTACAGATCGACCATAAAGAAGTGGAAGAGGTAAAAAAAGGAGACTCTTTTGGTATAAAAGTTGATGAAGAAGTACAGGAAGGAATGGAAGTTTATACAGTTTAAGTTTTTAAAGTTCTTCTAGCTTAACTTTGCCTTCGCTGGTTTTGCCTTGAAGGAATTGGAGATATTTTTCGGTTGTTGAAAGCCTTTTGTGGCCTGCTAATTTTGATACCAATGTTATAGGAACCCCTGCTTGTAGCTGATACGCTACCCAAGTATGTCTTAAATCATTAACCTTGGTTTCTTTTATCCCTGCTATTTTAAAGTATCTGTCAATTGCAGTTCTGATATTTCTAATAAGCAGAGGTCTTCCGGTTTTAGTAACAAATAAAGCATGGTTTGGGGTTTTTGTCCTTTTCGGAAGATAATTTTTGACTAATTCTGCTGCTGATTTGTTGAGTGGTATTACTCTTTCGCGGGTATCTTCAAATAAAGGGACATGAAGAGTTAAATTATTCAAATCAATATCTTCAACCCGCAGCTTTGCTAGTTCGCCAATCCTGATGCCGGTTTGAAGGAGCAATTCTATGACTGCAGATATTCTGGTATCAGATCTGGCTGCATCCCGCAGACTCCGGTACTCTAGTTTTGTTAAAATTCTAGGTGGTTTATTCTCAAATTTTGGATGCTCCAAACCAACTGCAGGATTGGAGTTTATTAAATTAGAAGTTTTCAGGAATTTGAAAAAGGTTTTAGTGGAATTTGTTTTCCGGGAAACAGATTTTGCAGTATAGTTTTCTTTGGCAAGTTTATCCATAAAGTTTTGCAAATCAGCAGTTTCAACTTGACTGGGTTCAGTTTTGCCGCAATCCTGCAAAAAACTGACCAGTTGATCAATATCTTTGCCATAAGCTAAGATAGTAGCTGAAGCTCTGGAGCGTTCTTTAAGGTGATTTAAGAATTGTTGATATGTATCGCGCAAAGAAACCATAAGAACACATTTTAATGTTATAGGTTATATTTGTCAAGGATAAGGATATAAAAAATGATTAAATCTAATTAAATATATTGAAAATATGTTGAAAAAAATCACATTTGGTTTGGTTATTTTAATAGTTTTATTCATGGTTTTTAATCTTATTAACCAGATAATAGAGGCTACCAGATCCGGGGAAAGATTGTCAGAGGCCGCAGATGCTGTTTATAGGCTGGAAATTAAAAACAAGCAGCTGAAAAATAAACTTGTTCAGGTTAAGTCACAGGAATTTATAGAAGAGGAGATCAGGAATAAGCTTGGGCTTTCTAAAAAAGGGGAGACTGTGGTAGTTATCCCTGCAGAAAAAATAAAAGCAGTTCTTGGTACCAGTCAAGTAACTGAAGTCAGATTACCCAATTGGTTAGGCTGGTTAAAGGTATTTTTCAAGTAACGCTACTGCTCATTTTTACCTAAGTGAATCTTTTAATTTTATTAAGTAGTTCATTGTTTTCATGAACTCTAATTTTTAAATTCATCCTTAAATCTATTAATTCATTATTTTTATTCATTATTCATTATTAAATAATTTTTGATTGACAGATATCAGAAAGAAAGCTACAATGCTTCTTGCGGGGAAGTGTAACGGTTGCACACGAGGCTCAAATTGGGCCCTCTAATGAGTAATTATTAGAAGAGAACCTAGCTATATCGGTGAAATCCTTCTTTTAAGGACAATACCGAGGGAAGTCTTAATTAAATCAGGACCCCGTAGAGACTACACGCTGGGCACCCTTTGTTTGTCAAAGGATGATGATATAGTCCTACCCCTACAGTAATGTGGAAAGGTGCATAATCTTGAGGTAGTGGGTTCAATTCCCACCCCCGCAACAAAAAGAAAATTATCCTGCTTTATGCGGGATTTTTCTTTTTTCTAGACATTGGAAAAAACTATACATACATAAAGCTGTGTCGTGCAGGTTTGTTTGTAAAGAAGTTGTATTTTGCTTGTTAAATGTCCCCCTAAGTATATTTGGTTTAAATTTAACCATAAGAACTGTAATGTTATAACCATCATCGTACAAATCCCGCAATACAACTATCCTCAACTTTCATCCAAGTTTTTTGCTCAATCATTACGCAAGAGAGGGTTACTTACTTTAGTCCTTGAAAAGTCCTGAAATTGGTGATATGCTAGGTTCATGATTACTCAACAAGCCCAAATCAAACTAAATTTACCCTTGGTTCTAAAAGATTTTCTGGAAAGTAAAGCCAGCAAATTTGGTATGCCTTTGGCAGGATATATCAAACACTTAATACTCAAAGACGTGGCAGATATGGAATATCCTACTTTTGAAGCATCTGTTAGAACAATAAAAGCATATAAAAAAGCTTTAAAGAATAAAGATCAAGCAGTTACATTCAATAGTACCGCTGAGTTGGATAAGTATCTTAATAATTTGTGAAGCCTTTAAAATTTAGCCCGGATATTCTTAAACAGTTAAATGAGATTAAGAAAAGAGATAGTAAGTTCTACAAACAAATCCTTAAACAATTAAATCTATTGCAACAAAATCCTGAAATCAAATCCTTGAGACTTCATAGAATAACTGGGAAAGTTGAAAATACCTGGAGTATATCTATCAATAGAAACTTTAGAATGCTCTATACAGAAACTGATGACGAACTCTATTTTTATAAGATGGGTACTCACAATGAAGTTTATAGGAAAAAGTAAGTTTTATCAGCATTTTACCTCCGTAACACAGTAAAGTCTCCTGGAGATCAGGAGGCTTTTTTGGTACAATTTGATCTGTAAGGCAGGGTAGCTCAGTTGGTTAGAGCGCTTCAATCATAACGAAGAGGTCGTGGGTTCGATCCCCACCCCTGCTACAAGCGCTATCTGCACTTGATGCGGGATTCATAAAATAGTACTGTAAATGGGTCCTCACTATAGTTTGTCTTGTGCTAGTGTGCGGAATAGGAAAGATCGAAGGACAGAAACATAAATATGAAAATAATTGTTTTAGCAGCAGGAGAAGGCAAGAGAATGTGGCCGATTCAGACTGACAAGTGTTTGATCCCTTTTTTAGGTCAACCCCTGCTATACCATAATTTAAAAAAGATCAAAGAAAATTTAGACGGGGAATTTGTGATTATTGCTTCTTCCAGGAACCAGGACGGGGTAGAAAGTGTTGCCAGAAATCTGGGTCTTTCCTATAAAATTGTTATTCAAAAAAACCCTACAGGTATGGCTGATGCTTTACTTTCTGCCAAAGAGGAGCTAGATGGGGAGATTTTGGTGGTTAATGCCGAAGATGTATTGGACCAATCGGTTTATCAGGGTATTTTAAAAGTATCAGCAGATGTGGTGGTTACAGGGTTAAAGGTCAAAAAATACTTTCCCGGAGGTTATTTAAGACTGGATGGGAATAGTTCTTCGACTTCACTAAGGAACGGCAAAGTAAAGGGGATAGTGGAAAAGCCAGGAAAAGGCAAAGAACCTTCTGATTTGGTTAAACTGGTAGTTGATTGCTTTAAAGACGGCAAACTCCTTGTTTCGTATCTGGAAAAAGTATCTTCAGAAAAAGATGACCGGTATGAAGTGGCTTTGGATCAAATGATTAAAGACAAAATAGATTTAAGGTTTGTAAATTATGATGGGGCTTGGGTTCCTTTAAAATATCCTTGGCATATTTTGGATACTGCAGCTTATCTTTTGTCAAAACTGAAACGTAGAATCTCTAAAACTGCAAAAATATCAGATAAAGCAATAATAGAAGGTAATATTGTTGTTGAGGACGGAGTTAAGATATTTGAAGGAGCAATAGTTAAAGGTCCGGCCTTCATAGGGAAAAATTGCATTATTGGTAATAATTCTTTTGTACGGGAATCTATTTTGGAAAAAGACTGTGTGACTGGTTTTAATTCTGATATCACCAGAAGTTATATTGGTGCAGATTCCTGGTTTCATACAAATTATGTAGGAGATTCTGTTTTAGAAGGGGACTTTGGTATGGGATCAGGCGCAGTTTTAGCAAATTTAAGGTTGGATAATCGCACAATCAGAATAGGCAAAGAAAAAATTGATTCCAGTCGGCATAAATTAGGCTTGATTTGCGGATTTGGAGTAAGAATTGGAGTGAATGCTTCAACCATGCCAGGAGTACGGATTGGAGAAAATTCTTTAGTTGGTCCAGGAGTTGTTCTAAAAAAAGATCTAAAAGAAAACCAAAAGATAACTATAAAGGAAAATTCATATGAAACCAGAAACTATGAAGTTATTCCTACAAGCTATGATCAGTTTAGAGATAAGCTTGAATAATCTCCAAACACTTGATCTTTTGTAAGCCTATAGTAGAATATTAGTGTAAACTTCTTGGTTAGATTAAAAACAGTGATAGAAGTAATTTTGCTATAAATCATTAGGCTTTTTTGAAACAAACCTGGTAATTGGTTTTAATCTTTCAACATTTAGTTAATTCAAACCATGTTCCACCCAAATCTGTTGGACTCTTCTGGTGGAGATATTTGGAATATTTACTATCTCCAATGTTTTTCTTCCTGATCTTCAGGGGCCATTCTCTTTTAGTCCTTAAGACCTCTAGGAGTTGTTTAAAAGTTAGTTTGTGATTGGTTACCGTGTGTCTTTTATCCTTCAACTCCACTAAACCACCTTTGGTAGCTTTAATCAGATATCTGGACATTGTTTTATCTGAACATTCAAGCAGCTCACCAGCTTCTTTTCTGTTAATTCTATCTTTGATCAGTTTACCAATTACCTTTTGTTTAAAAACTAACTCTTTCCTTTTTATCTACATTACCTCCTTGATTGGAAAGTGATTGTGGATTAGGACATTTTAGATTTCGTATTACAGTATTACATAATTTGACAATTATCATTTTTATGATATAGTTTATGAAACTGTCTCATTTTATAAATGACTCGAGAATTGTTAAACATAACTAGTTATACTTCGGAAGCTCAGACAAGAAATTGTTGTCAATTTTTAATAAGCACAAGAATAGCAAGAGGTTTTCCTCAAGAACTTGGAATGGAAGCAGCGGAGTACAGAAGCTCTTTCGGAAATGCGATTGAAGATATTGTAAGTTGCGGAAGTGCCCCCGAAGGAGCATTGCTGGGATTGGTAGACGAAAGAATTCCATTCGCTAGACAGCTTGAGCTTCTAGGAATTACTCTAGATCCAGGAATTTTTTATAAGATTAAACATCGCTCGGGTGAACAACCGCATGCTGTTTGGCTAAAAGTCTTTAGCCCTAACGAAGGTCCGTTTTTGAATAGTGATAATTATCAAGAAGCAGTTACCAGTTTATCTGCCTGCATGAGGCCGGCAACCCCATTTGAAGGTATAAGCACAGATACTGCAGCCATTCTTGCTAGGGGTTTTGTCAGTCTTCCTGGCGGAGACTATGAGGTGCCAGGAACACTCAGCGGTGGATCAACCAGACTTGATACCCTTTGTTTAGATAATTACTTAGGTAAGCCTCGGATCAGTCGTGTAAGATTTGCGGAAATGGATTATTTGGTGGGAATGTTAGCTGTCTTCAAACAATATGTCGCCAGAGACTGATTCTTCAGAGTACTCGCAAAGACTAGTTCACGTAGAGCTTTTAGAACAGGCAGGTATTAATTCATTTCCTGCAGAACCGCCAAAAAGGACGCATAGGAATATTGCACTCATAGAAGGTTTTGAAGATTTATCCGGATCTACTGTAAGCGCGGTAGGTAGAATGCTTTCCAAACGGGTGCACGGTGGTTTAACCTTTGCGCATATTGACGACGGGTCTGCACTTATTCAAGTAGTACTACAAAGAGATGTTTTAAAAGATTTTTACCCGTTTGTGAGAAACTACTTTGGAGTAGGCGATTTCATTGGCGCTACAGGGATCTTAGAAGCTACTAAAGCAGGAGAGATATCTGTTTGGGCAGAGGAGGTTTCAATGCTAGCAAAAGCTTTAAGAGTCGCACCACATACCATAGCAGATCCTGAGACTCAACAGAGACAACGATATCTACATACTTTAGTAGATGCCGAGGCAAGGAATAGATTCAAAATACGTTCACAAATGGTGCAAGAGATGAGACAGCACTTTCTTAATATGGGTTGTTTAGAAATGGAAACCCCCATTTTAGATTCAACTTATGGAGGTGCTAATGCGAAACCGTTTATTACCCATCATAATGCTTTAAACCAAGCCTTCTATTTAAGAATTGCCAATGAGTTAGCCTTAAAGCGCATGACCGTAGGTGGTTATTACGAAGGTGTTTTTGAATTCTCGAGGGATTTCCGGAATGAAGGAATGGATAGAACTCACAATCCGGAATTTACTCAAGTAGAACTGTACAAACCTTGGTGGGATTATCGCAAAATGATGGATATGACAGAAGAATTAATGGGTGGAATAGTAGAATATGTCCATCATGGTATAGAAGCGCCTTTTAACGAGCATATAATTGACTATTCAAAACCATGGAGAAGGTTGACCGTATATGATGGAATTCGACAGAAACTTAGTGTTCATCCTGAGACTGCGTCTATAGAAGAATTGCAAAGAGCAGGTCGACGATTGGGATTACAGATTGAAGGAGTTACGAAGGGGGCTGTATGTTTGGAATTGTTCGAACAACTTTGGGAAAAAGAGTTAATACAGCCTACTTTTGTAATGGATTTTCCAGCAGACACAAGTGTTTTAGCAAAACGTCATAGAGATAATCCGGAATTAGTCGAAAGATTCGAGCTTTTTGTTGGCGGTATGGAAACAGCAAATTGCTATACCGAACTTAATGATCCCAGAGATCAACAAGCTAGGTTTGAACTGGAAAGACAGAAGAATCAAGCTGGGGACATGGAAGCTATGCCATATGATGAAGATTTTATCAGGGCTTTGGAATATGGCATGCCTCCGCAAGCGGGTATTGGCATATCGATTGACAGGTGGACTATGCTTTTAACCAACGCTTCCCATATTAGACAAGTGATTTATTTTCCGACCTTACGATCTTCAAGATTGCCAGATAGAAGATAAATTTTAGATTTGAGTTGAAAAGAGAAGTACGGTCAATCGTGTATTAAATCATGAGAAATTCTAACCAAACTATATTCATTCAATTATTTATTTAAAGATCTGGCTAAACTTTTAAGGTTAGAGTTTCCTTACCAGACTAGCTCAGCAATCCCGTTTTAACAGTTACTCTAATGGTTTTATATTTTGTCTTTAAATTTATATCATTACCTCCTTTCATTAGAAAGTGAGGATATTGTAAAATTTCAGAGTTCGTTTGTGTGCAACAGTTTAGAGTTTGCTTAACAGCACAAGCGGTTGTTGACAAAAGAGTAAATTTTTATGATAATTTGATGGTTATTATGAATAATGTCTTTTGTTTAGCAACTGTTAATAAAAAACAAAAAACCGTTCAAAGAGGGGTATTGGTAGCGTAATTTAAACCATAAATTTCGCACAAAAACCCCTCGAAAGAGGGTTTTTTTATGGCATAAAACATAGAGAGAAAGTAAAATATATGACAAAAGAAACTGAAGCTATATTTTCAAGCACAGGCAGATTGGGTGTTTCAAGAAGACCATACGACAGGATTTACGTTAATGGTATCTATTCTTCTGATCCGAACGAGTTTGAAGAGAATTTCCAAAGGCTTATTGCGATTGGAAGGAGACATCAGCGTAAAAGCAGTAGAAACCTCTTTAGAGGGTTAGTTAGCGAAACTGTTATGCAGCATATTTCAACCAACGGTTTGAATTCATACCTGGAAGTTGCGCTTCCAGTAAATGAATTTATTGATGATAATTCCTGGTTTGTGTATTTGGCGGATAACAGCCCAGGAAGAGAGTTAATTGTTCCTCGTGAAGTAATGATGAAAGCAGTCAGTAAACAAAGAGAAGAAATTATTTCGCCGATAGAAAGAATCCGATCAGTTCTTCAGCAAGGTTACACTTTTATTGACCGAATCCATGAAGATCAAGTAAATCAAGTATATTCTTTGTGGGGTGAAACTTTTGGTTGGAAGCGGTATCAAGTGGATAATTTGAGAAGAAGATTGGATGCTAATCAATACGATTCCCGTTCCCGAAGAGACGTTTGGTTTGCTGCAATTAAATACGACAGGACAATTATTGGTGCTGCAATGGCAGAGTTATTGTCCATACCAGCTGCATATGGTCAGCTTGATTTAGTCGAAAGTACAGAGTGGAGAACAAGAGATGGTTACACAGGAAATGGATTCATGACAGCAACGGTTGCCGTACTTAACGCTCAAATATTATCCGACCTTCAAAGACGCCGCAATAATATTTCACCCTTAATTTATGCAGAATGTAATTTTCAGTCTCGTTCAGATAGGGTAGGTCATGGTGCAGGATTTTGTATCCCTGAGCGTACTAATGCGCCTCAAATTCTGGTACAGAATGCGCTTGTACGGGATGGTCAACTAGTAGAAGAAGGCAAGCTCAGAGACTTTACCTTTATGTACTTGTCGATAGAAGCAATGCATGAACATTATGACTTTATGCAAACGGAAGCAATAAAACAACTGGCAATATAACTATCTGGACCATATGGTATGAAAATAATTTATTCGAATAAACATAGTCAACATGATCCTCCTTATGAAATTTATGATGGGAGGCGCGAACCGTATGCTGAAAAAGCTGAACGGATAACATCTATATTAAGGGCTTTGAAGGAGAGCGGATTAACAGTATTTTTTCCACCGAAGCACTTTTCAATAAAACATATACACGATATACACCAAAAAGAATACGTTTCTTTCTTGAGAAAAAGATCGGCACAGCTCAAACAATCCCAGGTGCTTTATCCCTCGTATTTTATTATGGACACATACACTCCAATTACCAATAAGACTTATACGGCAGCAAAAACTGCAGTAGATGTAGTGCTTACCGGCGCAAAGTATCTTCTCCAAGGCGAACAAACGGTTTATGCGCTTTGCCGACCGCCAGGTCATCATGCCGGACATAAAACAATGGGAGGATACTGCTATTTTAACAATGCTGCAATAGCTGCTAATTATCTTTCGGAACACGGTAAAGTTGCAATTCTTGATATAGATTTCCATCATGGAAACGGAACACAAAGCATTTTCTATGATCGGTCTGATGTTTTCTATATATCTATTCATGCTGACCCGCATATTAAATTCCCTTACAGTAGTGGATTTGCAAACGAACAAGGATCAGATGAAGGATTGGGATTTAATAAGAATTTTCCGCTTCCTCTTGAAACAACAAATGCACAGTATATGTGTGTGTTAAAACAAACATTAAAGCGTATTCAAGTTTTTAATCCAAGTTTTTTAGTTATTTCTGCTGGATTTGATACATATGAAAAAGATCCAATTGGCGGATTTAAGCTTACTATTCCATTTTACGAAAAAATAAGTCAGGAGATATTTAAATTAAAATTACCTGCATTGATTGTACAGGAAGGCGGTTACAATATAGAGGACTTAGGAAAAATTGCTTTAAGTTTCCTAAAAGGAATTGATAGAATACTAAAAACACAGTTACGATCAAAAGATAATGATTCTGAATTTTATAAAGCTAACCAAAAAACAAGTAAAAAAACTAAAAAAACTCCTATTTAGGGGGTAGTTGTCGCTTGATAAAAGCGTTTTCGGTAACTACCTCTCAAGATGAGGGGTTTTTTATTGGAGAAAATATATGACAAAAGAATTATTAGTAACAAAGCAAAATGGATTCATGAATGATTGCGATACGGAAACAGCAACAAAACCGCTTTTGGTGATGAAATTTGGAGGTACTTCTGTAGGGGGTCCTATACCTATTGCACGGACAACCTCAATAATAGAGCGATACACAAGAGAAGGAAACTCCTTGGTAGTAGTAGCTTCAGCGATCAAAGGAGTGACCGATAGTTTAGTTGGTATTGGAAAGTGTATCCAAGACGGGAAAAGATTAGAGTTGGAGTTGGGTCTAGAGGATATTTTTTACCGTCATTTAGATGTAGCGAATAATTTGAATCTTTCGCATCCTTTAAAAACATCTTTAAATACTAGAATAGAGGAGCTTTTCTTTGAACTCTATCAGTATGCTTCAGAATTAAGAGGATTGACTAGTGAAAAATCAGACAGGATTTTGTCTTATGGAGAAAGATTAAGTATTAGGATTGTTCAAGCAAAATTATTATCTCGGGGTTTGGTTGCTGAGACCGTTGATGCAACAGAGATCATAGAGACAGATGATAATTTTGGTCAAGCTTCTCCGGATATAGAAAAAACCGCAAGATATGCAAGGGATTTACTTTTGCCTATGGTGACAGACGGAGTAATACCTATAGTCACTGGGTTTATAGGTTCTACTAGATATAGGAAGACTACGACTTTAGGAAGAGGTGGATCTGATTATACAGCATCAATTTTAGGAAAAGTTTTGGACGCCGATGAAGTGTGGATTTGGACTGATGTAGATGGAGTTTACAGTGCTGATCCAAGAAAAGAACCAAATGCCCAGTTTATACCTGAGTTAAGTCAGGTTAGAGCTCATCAGATGGCTATGGCAGGAGCGCGGGTTTTGTATCCAAAAACAATAGAGCCTTTAATGGGGACTGGAATCGATTTATGGGTAAAAAATACTTTTAATCCAGACGCAGCAGGAACTAGGGTTTATTATAAAACAGACAGCAAATAATCTCTAATTTGGCTGTCTTTAAACTGAAGTAGTAGTTAAACCTTCAGTACGAATTTGTAAAATTTTTATTCATGTTTTTAAGCAAGACCTTATTACCTCTTATGTAAACCCGAATCCTGCAATCTATGTAGTTTGTTGGTATTTTATACCTAATGCCAAACAAGGATATGGTAGGAATCTGTGTAACATATCTTCTAGGGTAATGGTTAAAAGTTGTTGTAGCTTCTGTTTGAGGGTCACCTTTTGTCTTAGATGGCTGATATGTCTAGGTATAAGTTTTTCCTTCC
Source organism: Patescibacteria group bacterium (assembly GCA_018816815.1). GTDB lineage: Bacteria > Patescibacteriota > Microgenomatia > Daviesbacterales > UBA10151 > UBA10151. The sequence continues at coordinate 15,116 of JAHIVD010000019.1, read as the reverse complement.
GCTCCAATTACAGAATGTTTAAATTCCCCATTGAATTTAATCTGCTAGGCAAAATTTCTTACCTAACTCTTTACATCCCAGTAATCTAGAAGCTTCAGTTTTTAGCAATCCTTCCTTTCAATTCAATACTTTCTTTAAAAATACCTTGCCAGGTATCTAAACTTTTGTTTAATCAATTTTCGCACATCTTTTTTAGAGGTGAGTCTAATTTAAAAATTGAGATTTTGTTTATATTTAAAAGTTCAGACCTTCTTTAACATCTGGCACTAAAACTTGGGCGTTTTCGAGACAATAAAAAATTTCTTTGATGGGAATTTTATGATAAACTAGAAAGCATGAAGCAGAAACCAATTCTTCAACAAACTCAGAGTAAGAATACTAAGAAGCGTATCCTCACAGGAGATAGGCCAACAGGTAAGTTGCATTTGGGTCATTATGTAGGCTCACATGCTAATAGAGTAAAGCTACAGGATGAATATGAATGTTATTTTATAATTGCAGATTTACATACTTTAACTACTAAGCCAGAGAAAACAGCTGATTTAAAAAACAATATTCACCAAATGACACTAGATTATTTATCAGTAGGGATTGATCCTCAAAAATCCACAATTTATATACAATCCCAAATACCTGAAGTTACACAGTTGGCTGTTATTTTTGGGAACTTGACAACAATTCCCAGACTTCAGCGTATGCCAACTCTAAAAGATGTCATGAGGGATGCTGATATTCAAATTCCTTCATATGGCTTGCTTGGTTATCCAGTACTCCAGGCAGCAGATATTTTGATGGTAAAAGGAGATCTGGTGCCTGTGGGCAAGGATCAAGAGTCTCATATAGAAGTTACAAGAGAAATAGCCAGGGATTTTAATAGAACATATGAGGTTGTTTTTCCCGAACCAAAACCTTTAATTGGAGAAATTCCTACTTTGCCTGGTACGGACGGGGCAGTCAAGATGAGTAAATCTGCCGGTAATGTTATAAATCTATCAGATTCTGCTAAGGATGTAGAAAAAAAAGTTATGAGTATGTATACAGATCCTAAAAGAATTCACTCAACTGATCCTGGAACAGTGGAAGGAAATCCGGTGTTTACATATTTGGATGCTTTTGGTGCTGAAGCTGATAGCAGTCAAATAGCAAGATATAAAGATCAATATACAAAGGGCCAGGTAGGTGATATTGAGGTAAAAAAGTATTTGGCCCGGGTTTTGAATAATTTCCTGGATCCTATCAGGGAAAAAAGAGCAGAGTATGAAAAAAAACCAGAGCTGGTAGAGAAGATTTTAAAAAAGGGAACTGAGAAAGCCCGCATTGAGGCTCAGAAAACTTTAGCAGAAGTTAAAAAGGCAATGAAAATAGACTATTTTTAGATTATTTTAAGTAAAGAAAGGTTTTACTAAACGCCCGACACTAACACTATTTAATTATCAATTTTTTACTTACAAAATTCCTGTTTTTAAGATTTTTTTAAGGATTTAAGTTCATTTAAGTTAATTAATATGGTAATCTTAGCAAGTAGCAATTTGAAGCTAGCAATGATATAATTTCCCTCTTACTTATGGCAAACAGCAGAAAGAGAGTCGGTTTTAATAAAAAATTCTTAAATAAGAAAAAGCTTTTAGCAGTTTTTAAAGGCTTAGCTGTTTATACCTTAATTGCTTTGGCTGCACTTATTTTCTTTTATCAGGTTTCCGGCGGGCCTAAAACTGATGATAGCAGTGAAGTGCCAATTTCTCAGATTGTTTCTGATGTTAAAGACAACAAATTGACAAAAATCTCTATAGAAGGGGATAAGGTAACAGCAGAAGTAAAAGATTCAGACAAGAAGCTTACTTCTCATAAGGAGGAGGGTGAGTCAATATATAAGATTTTCGAGTCAAGTGGTGTTGATCCAAAATCCGTTACTATTGAAATAAAGGACTTATCTGTTCAGCAAGCCTGGATCGGGATTTTATCTGCGGTTTTGCCAATATTGATTCTGGTAGGTTTAATGGTTTTTTTATTTAAGAATGCCCGTGATGCAGGACAGGGTGTTTTTTCTTTTGCCCAAAGTAAAGCCAAACTTTTTTCCAAAGATGCTCCTCAGATCAAATTTACAGATGTGGCAGGAGCTGAGGAGGCCAAAAAAGAACTGTCTGAGATAGTGGAATTTCTAAAAACTCCGGAAAAATTTAAAGCCTTAGGTGCCAGAATTCCCAAAGGGGTGTTATTGGTAGGCCCTGCTGGAACCGGAAAAACTTTAATTTCACGAGCCGTGGCAGGGGAGGCTGGCGTACCCTTTTACTCTATAGCAGGATCTGAATTTATGGAAATGTTAGTAGGCGTAGGTGCTTCTGTAACAGGAGATACACCTATTTTAATTAAAGACAAAGATGGTATAGGATTAATTCCTATAAAAGATTTTGTGGATCGGTTCTACACAGGAAATGAACACAGTGTAGTTAAAAAAACAGAGGGAATTCAAACTTTAGGTTTTGATAAAGAACAAAATGGTTTCCGGGGCACCAAAGGTAAGCAATTAGTGTTTAAATCAAGCGCCTGGAAAGATGTAGAAGCAGTTTACAGACATAAAGTTCCGGAAATTTATCATATTGAATATTTAGGGGGTAAACTACAAACAACAGGTGATCATTCTGTTTTTGTCAGAACTCATGGTGGGATTATGCCTAAAAAAGCAAGCGAACTTAAAAAAGGAGATTTATTAGTAGAGTTACCGTTAAATGTAAAACACTGGGATGATGTAGTTAAAAAAACCATTCATAGAATAAAAACTCATTTATTTGAAGAAACTTCTAAAATTACTCTAGATTTCTGGGAAGACGATGAAAGCATTCAGTATTTGCATCAGTTTGTATTACAAAATCCAGATAAATCGTCCTCTTACCGGTTAGCTTCAGAAACAGGGGTTTGTCAAACTACAGTCCTAAATTGGCAAAAAGGCGTGCATTTTCCACAAGTCCTTTCAAAGAAGCTAGTTAAACTTAATCTGCCGGATCAAGTATCAGTAACCTGCAAACTGATGAAATTGTTCGGGTTTTACACTGCTGAAGGTAGGGGTACTGGTAGTTTAGAATTCACCTTTGGTTCACACGAACCAGCAGTTTACGGGGATTGTATTGATTTAATGGAGGATGTTTTTGGTGTGAAACCTGTAGTTTTAGAAAGAAAAGATCACAGCGTAAAAATTAACTATTATTCTCACCATTTAGGCAGGTTTTTTGCTAGATTCTGCGGTAATGGTTCTCATAATAAGCATATACCGGAGATTTTATGGCTGTTACCCAAAAAGTACTTTCTGGCTTTCCTGGAAGGTTATTCCAGGGGTGATGGTTATATTACCAAATCAGGTAAACTCTGTATGTCTTCAGTCAGCCATCAACTTATCAAAGAATTGGCATGGCTTTGTTCAATGCATGGTATTAAAGTAGGTATTAAACATGAAAGGATCAAAGGCGGAAGGATTATTTTGGATAGACCATTGCCGGATGGTGAATTTTGGACACTGATTATCGGTAAAACTTCTAATCCATTTTTGCCTCAGGCAAAATATCCTAATCAATTTAAAAGAGCAATTGTTAAAAAGGTTACTAAGAAAAAGTATCATGGTTTTGTTTATGATTTATGTGGAGTAGAAAATGAGGCTTTTTTTGGAGGAGAAAAACCAGTCCTGCTTCATAATAGTAGGGTTCGTGATATGTTTGCACAAGCTAAGAAAAATTCTCCGTCTATTATTTTTATTGACGAAATTGAATCAATCGGCCGCCAGCGCGGTATGGGATTTTCCGGAGGCCACGACGAAAGAGAGCAAACTTTAAACCAGATATTGGTAGAAATGGATGGGTTTACTCCTAATGAACGGGTCATAATTCTCGCAGCTACCAACCGCCCTGATCTCTTGGATGCAGCACTTATAAGGCCAGGCAGGTTTGATAGACGTGTTGTTGTAAGTATGCCTGACCTGCAGGAGCGGAAAGCTATTATTGAACTGCATATGAAGGGTAAGCCTTTTACCAAAAATGTTGATCCGGGAAAGTTAGCCAGACGAACTGTTGGGTTTTCCGGTGCTGATTTGGCAAACATGCTAAATGAAGCAGCAATTTTGGCAGCAAGAGAGGATAAAACTGCTATTGATAATCACGATTTGGAAGAGGCTGCTACAAAGGAAAAATTAGGACCACAGCGGAAAAGGATGCAGTCAGAGCAAGATAGAAACCTGGCAGCCTATCATGAGGCAGGTCATGCAATTGTCGGACATTTTCTTAAAAAAGTTGATCCGCTTCACCGGATTTCGATTATTTCCAGGGGTTTATCCGGCGGACACACCCTTTTTCCTCCAACACAGGACCGGTCTAATGAAAGCAAGTCCAGGCTATTAGAACAGATTACAGCTGCTTTGGGCGGACAAGCAGCAGAGGAGCTGACATTCAAAGACATTTCAACAGGTGCAGCATCTGATATTGAAATAGCAACAAACATAGCCAGACACATGGTGACAGAGTATGGTATGTCCAGTTTAGGTCCAATTAATGTTAATCCCAGACCAGTGTTTGGGATCTGGAGGGGAATGAAAGAAGGGGTAGATCTTTCGCCAAAACTGCACAATGCAGTTGACTGCGAAGTCAGAAAAATCACAGATAGTTGTTTTAAGGCGGCTCAGGATATCTTAAGAAAACACAGAGTCAAGCTGGACGCTGTTGCTAAAGCACTTTTAGAAAAAGAAACCCTGGAAGGGGATGAGTTTGAGAAGATCGTCGGGAAGAAAAAGAGCGTTTAGCGTAAAAGTGCAACTTAGGAGTTTAATCTATAAGGTTTTTCTGTCATGGCGTTGATATTTTTTTAGTTTCCGGAAGCAAGAGCTTTAGGTCTAACTCAAATGTATCAAAAATCCAATGCAGGTCTTTTCGTGTTTCATCTGTAATTTCAATTTCTTGTTTAGCGTAGGGAGCAATATTATTTTCTGCCCGCTGTTTTAAGTGGCGTTGCTCCGGGTCGGTCATAAGATGAGAGGTTAAGTATGCAAGAATACGGGCTAGATCAGAAAGTCTAGTGGCTTTTTCAGCATCGGTTGCTGGCTGCTCCGATTGCTGCATCATGAAGAGCTTCATAGATGCATCCGGGGACGCTAAGATAAGCGTAATAAGGATCATCTGTCCTAAGTCTTATGTTTTGCGAGTCAATATAATCTGCAAGCCAATAACGATCAGGAGGAGAAGTTTCTTTTTCACATTCCCTAAATAGATCCTGAGTTTCCATAAAACTATTATACCAATTTTTGAGTAGTAGAGGGAAAGCCCTATTTGATTCTATGGAGGATGGCTTGCGATCAATCTGAACTAGTTTTTAATCCCAGTTTTGATCCTAAACCGCTAGAGTCAGAGGAATTTGAGAAGATCGTGGGAAGAAGAAAGCCTGAAGTGGTAGAATAGGGTAGTGAGAAAATTTACTACTAAGGTTTTTCTTTTGCTTGCTATATTTTGTCTTTTACCTTCCATTTTCTATATTTCTACACCTTTCTGTATTTCTCCTGTTTTTGCTCAAGAAGATGGGCTTGGTCAATCTCAAATTACCCCTGCTTCCCCTTTTTATTTTCTAAAATCAGTCCGTGAAATCTTGGAACTAAAATTTGCAGGCACTACTCAAGTAGCAGCAGTCCGTGAGCTTGAATTTTCAACAAGACGGATTAGGGAAGTTAAAGGTTTGGTTAATACCCGTCAGGATTTGATTGAGTCAACTTTGCATCAGTACCTGTTTCACCTGCAGGAATTTATTGGTAGAGCTAATTTAAAAGATCCGGATTTTGCAATAGAGGTTAGCAAAAATATAACCGGGCAGATGAGTGTTTTGCAATCAGTTTATAGCAATGTTTCTGACAAAAGAGCACAGATGTCAATCAGGGCAACAATAAATAGTTTATCTAAGTGGGATCAAGAGCTTATAGATAGGCTTAATTTAGCCAAAGAAGAATCGGCGGCCAAACAAGTGTCGGTCTCCAAATTATCTGGCTGCAATTTTTTAGCTAAAGAAGCATCGTCCTCCGCGTTAAATGAGGTTGAAAGAGGGGTATATCTGGAAAGAGCGGAGAGATGTCGAGAGAGTAGTATACCTGCTGGCATGAGACGAATCTGATGGGAAATTTTAATTCTAAAGATTGGTTAAAGACATTTTTTTCTTGTTTTACGGTATTAGGAACACCGGTTTTTTATATCCCGGTTGCGTTTTATTTTGTTCAAATTCATAACTCTCTTTTAATAAAACTGGTCAGCATCTTTATAGTTGTTGAGATTATTGGGGCAGGGATTAAACTGGCGTATTATAAAAGCAGACCCGTTGCCACGGGTCATAAAAATTTGTACGAAAAATATCTTGCGGCCAGCTTTCCGAGTATTCACAGCGCAAGAATTATGGCCATTACAATCGTGGTCAGTTCATTGTATTTTACCCCTTTATTTATTTTCATTAGCGCGTTATTTGTCCTTGGCGTTGGTTACTCAAGAATTTATTTAAAAAAACACGACGTTATTGATGTAGTTAGCGGGTTTTTATTCGGCGCGATAATAACCGTTATCATTCAGGCGGTTTTAAAATAATTAAATGGATTATCTAAAACTTATCAAGCCCAGGTTTCATATTACTTTTATAATGGTGATTCTCGGCGCCTTGCTTTTTGCACCGGCAATACCTCCGTCGCTTTTTTTAACATTATTGTTTCTTTATTTATCATTTAATGTTTTATTATACGGAGGGATTTATACTTTAAATGATATTATTGACGTTGAATCAGATAAAAAAAGTCCCCTGAAGAAAACAAGACCGTTGCCGGCGGGAAAAATAAGAATAAGCTCTGCGTTGATTTTTGCCGCAATTTTAATATCATTTGGGTTGCTGAGTGGGATGTTATTTTTTAGCGCCCCGATTGTGCAGATGTATTCTATTTTTTTAGTCTTAAATTTGTTTTATACTCTCGTTGCTAAAAAAATTCCATATTTGGAACTTATTACTAATGCCGCCACTCATCCCTTAAGATTTTTTATGGGAGCTTTATTGGTTGAAGGCAGTGCGCCTTATCTATTATTATTTGCAATTTTCCTTCTTGCTTTTGGGATTGCCTGCACAAAAAGAAGATTTGAGATGGAAGATGGAGGGTGGAGTGCAAGACCGATTTTGCGCTTTTATTCAGGGAATAAATTGATTTTACTGCAATTATCAGCTCTTGCGGTTGTTTTATTATTGCCGATTATAGATACTCAAACGTCAAAAATATTATATCTTGCAGTTACTACTTGTTATGTAACGATTGTATTTGGAGTGTATTTTATCAGACCGGTAAAAACATTTATAAAAACGCTTATGTTTACATAACATTAGAATCTTGAAGGAAGAGCTTGACTCGTTTCGCTTCGTGGTCTCGGGAGGATTGGGTGAGCAAAGAGTAGCTGATAACTCCGTTTAGGATTTATAATTTTTGAGTGTATCTTGGTAAAAATTTACTAGTTTATTGGTCAAGAATTCTGGATTCAAATTCTTTCTAATTAATCTTGTTGAATTTTTGCTCATTGTTTGACATAGCTTGGGATGATCGAGAAGGTAGATAATTTTTCTGGCAAAAATATCCTGGTCTAGTGGAACAACGAAACCATTCTTATTATTTATGACTATCCCTTTGTACGCCGGATCTTTGGCCACAATGAGTGGTAATCCGGAGACAGCTGCTTCAATTGTCACTAATGGATGGACTTCTGAAGTTGAGGGAAAGACAAAGATACTTGCATCAGCATAAACATTTGGCATTTGATCAATATCAATTCCTCCTGTCAAATGAACCCTACTTTTAACGTCTAGTTCGGCAGCTTGATTTTTTAATCTTTTCATCTCACCCCAGTCAGGACCAACTATTACAAGGTGAGCGTTTTTGTTAACTTGAGTAACCTTGGCAAAAGTTTCTATTAAGAATGCAAAGTTTTTTTCCTTACCTACCCTGCCCACAGCAAGAAGCAGAGGGTATGAGGTTGGAATATGACAGCGTTTATGCAAAAAACCTTTCTTAGGCTCAAGCTGACTAAATTTATCAATATCTACAAAATTGGGGACGACTTTGATGTCTTTTTTGACATTATTAGTAATTAGTTGATCTTTCATTTTTTGCGAAGGAGCAATTACTGAATCGGATATGTTACCTAGTCTTTTTAGGAAGACGTCATTTATGAACTTTGGTTTGACAACTTTGCCTTTTAAAAAATAATGAGCAAATCTTTCCATTTGAGTATGGAAAGTTAATACATAGGGTATCTTTTTGGCTCGAGCTACAGCCAATCCCAAAAGAGAAAACGCACCGTTACCATGAGCGTGTACTATGTCGAAATTAAACTTCAACATACTGCGAAAATTCTTGTTTGGGATAGGCAGGGGGAATCTTGCTCCCTCGGGCAGATGTGGAAAGATTCTAATTGAGGGCAGGCGATAAACATTTTTTTCGCGATCCGTATAACCTTCTATTTTAGGAGCAAAGATATAAACCGTATGCCCTTTTTTTCTCAAACTTCGGGCAAACTGATAAACAGAGGTAGCGATTCCGCTTAGCTGGGGGTAATAATTATCCGTAAAGTATGCGATTTTCATAATTTGTCAAAGTTTCCAGAATAAACCTTAATGAACTACCTCGCAGCTTGCTGCGAGGTAGTTAACACATTAACCTTAAGTTTAAGGTAAACCCTCAAACATTTCAAGTTGACCGCGGTAGATTTGTTTGTATTCCTTTCCCTGGTTTTCAACATAGTTCCGTATTGCTTCTTCATTGTCTGATTGTCCAACCGTATTGATGTAATATCCATTAGTCCAGAATTGTCCACCCCAAAGCATTTGTTTTACCTCAGGATGGATCTTAAATATCTCCCTGGCTGTAATGTTTTTTGTTATCTGAATAATAGTTTTTGGCCTCATCGTTGGTATAGACTGAATCAGAAAATGTACATGATCTTAGTCTGTTCCAATTTCAACATACTTAACTTCATATCTTCCTGAAATCTCAAGACAAATCTGTTTCAGGGTATTCTTAACTTGTTCTGAAAATACTTTCCTTCGGTATTTAGCCGGACAAACCAAATGCTAGAGCATTAGATTTTTGTTGTGATGCTTGAGTATATGAAAACTTTTTGTCACAGAATCATTTTACCCTATCCGTCCATTACCCCCCCCGCAGCAAGCTGCGAGGAAATATACTGATTATATCTAAAGCTTTGAGATAGAAGCAAATATCTGCTAAAATCAATAAAATGTACAAAAATATCCTAAGAGGATTTCTTATTGGTGGGGGAATCTATCTATTTTTGGAAGCTGTACTATATCTTTTTAACATTAGATTATATTCGGTAGAAACTGTCTGGCCGGATTCTGCTGTAAGTTATGCTAGATTAATCAATCAGTTTCTGGGCTCGTGTTTTCTGTTTATGGTCATACTAGCATTTGAGGTACAAAAAAATATTGAAAAATATCAGCCCGTAATTAAGACAAGCGGATTATGGGCACTGTTTTATGGTTTTTTGTTAATATTTATAAGTCTATCCAAAGATTTTTCGCAAGCTTTTAATAGTTTATCTTCACTTTATGTTTGGTTTCCTTTTTACAATCAATACCTTTTGCTGGAAGCTGTGTTTTTGATTGCTTATAGCATGGTGGTTTTTTTGTGGATTAGTAAAAAAGATGGCAAGCAATAAAGTTGACCTTGCTTTCATTGAGGCTTTTGTCTTAAAGAAGAGGAGTGTATACCTTGGTAATCCCAGATAAGGCTTAATTTGGTAAGATATAAGTATGGAAAGTGTTGAAGGGGGGTCACCTGTAGAAATTAAGCCTTCGCCTTTAACGCAGGATATACTTGTTGACGGGCACACAGTGAGCGTATTTTGTACGGAATTTACACCTCCTCGTTTTACTGATGAAGAAAGAGAGAAATTTGATCCTGCTAAAGCAGTGATATTTTTACCCGGTTGGCCATGGAAAGCTGATAAACCAATTACATACCCTTTACCACAAAGCCTTGCTGAGGGGACTGGGGCAAAAACATTTAGTATTTATACCAGAGTCAGAGAGTTTGGACCAGATTCTTTGCGTTTGGAATCAGCAGGAATAGCCGAATTTCTAGGAGAACAAGGCCTTAACGGAGTTACAATAGTTGGTCACTCGGAAGGTGCAATCAGAGCTGTTGATTTGGCTGTTATTCTCCAGGAACAATGTCCTGGTATAGGAGTTAATGGTGTTGTTTTATTAAATCCCATGGGTATGGATAAAAGAAGCAGGGTGCAGTTAGTAAAAGATTTTCTTTTTGATGTATTTGGGGTCAGTGGTCAAGAACGTGAGAAAGCAGGAGTTGATAACCCAAAAGGCTTAAAGACGCAATTCGTGCAGAGTCTTTTAAGAGATATTGCTTTTGCCGGGGTTAGATATCCAAAGATGTTGCTAAATCAAATGAAAAATTTAGTAAATATTAATCCTTATCTGGCGGAGATTAAAGCTCCGGTAGTGATAATGGTAACAGATAGGGATTTAGTTTCTGATCTAAGAAAATATCTTCCTCAGTCTGAAGTTGAAAGTATGCAGCCTCCTCAGACAGAAGAAGAATTAATTGATGAGATAGGTAGAAAATGGGATGGGATGGATGAAAAGCGGAAGACTAAGTATGGTACTAGGGAAAATTATATTGAGAGGCATAAGAAGGCCTATCAAAGCAGAAAAGAGATGGCAAGTTTAACCAGAGCCAGGCAGCAATACCTAAAACAAACTTTGTTGTCTAAAGCTGAGAATGTGGTATTTTTAGTTGGCACCAGACATGCGGATCATGGAGGTATTGTTGATTATAGGCATAAAGCTGTAGCGCACATAATTTCTGGAATTTTTGACCGGTTAAAAAGACCAAAAAGTATTTAATCTTCAGGGTAAAAAAGCTATAGTAGTTATATGACTAAATTTAGATCTGCCTTAAAGACTCTGATTGTCTTAATTTTTTCTTTCATTATTTTGATTTTTTTGGGAGAATTTGTTTTTAATTCAACTTATCAATTCCCCTCAAAAATTGAATATGGGGTAACTTTTTCTCCGGGATACGCCAGTTCCTTGAAGCTAGATTGGAAAAAGACCTATGTTAGGATACTGGATGAACTTGAGGTTCGGAATTTGAGAGTGCCTGGTTATTGGGATGTTGTAGAGAAAGATCAGGGTAAATATGATTTCTCGGAGGTAGATTTTATGCTGGATGAAGCAGGTAGGAGTGGAGCAAAAGTAATCTTGGTTTTAGGTGAAAAGCAGCCCCGTTGGCCCGAATGCCAAATTCCTACTTGGGCAAAAAGTTTAAAGCTACAAGATAGACAGCAAAGGCTTTTGGAATTTATTCAAAGAACCGTCGAAAAATATAAGGATCATCCTGCGGTTTGGGCCTGGCAAGTAGAAAATGAGCCATTTTTACCATTTTTTGGTGAAAATTGTGATCCGGGAGATGAAAAATTCTTGAAAACAGAAATTAATCTAGTCAAAAGTTTAAGCAATAAGACGATTATTGTTTCTGATGCGGGAGAACCGGGGGCTTGGATTGTACCAATGCAAACTTCTGATGTTTTCGGGACCACCCTTTACCGGACTGTTTATAATCCGGTGATTGGTTATTTTAGCTTCCCATTCCTGCCTTATCTCTATAATATAAAATCCCAAATAGTGAGAATTTTCGCCCCTAATAATCAGAAAACAATCATTGTAGAGTTGCAGGCAGAACCGTGGTTGTCAGGCGGGGATTTGACCCGAAATTTAAACAAACAATTAAAACAATTCCCGTCGGATAAAATGAAATCCTATCTGGATTATGCAAGGAAGACGGGTTTTGATGAGATATACTTGTGGGGCGTGGAGTGGTGGTATTTCATGGCCTACAGTGGCTATCCCGAATATTTGCAGTACGCAGAGACTCTTTTTAGGTGATTATGTTAGAATTTAGTCATGAAACGCTTGGTTTTAGTTGATGGTAATGCTTTGCTTCACCGAGCTTATCATGCTACTCCGCCTTTTACTACTTCAAAAGGGGAATTGGTAAATGCTGTTTACGGCTTTTCCTCGATGGTTTTAAAAGTGCTTGATAAACTGCATCCTGAATACTTAGCTATCGCTTGGGATGAAAAAGGACCAACATTCAGGCACCAAGCATATACTCAATACAAAGCAACGCGTGGGCCAACTGATGAGGGTTTATCCGGTCAATATAAAAGAGTTCATGAGGTGTCCTTGGCTTTTAATATTCCGGAATTTAAAGTTTCAGGTTACGAAGCAGATGATTTGATTGGAACTTTAGCTTTGCAGGCACAAAAAGAAAAAGATTTGGAAATTATTATTGTAACCGGAGATAAAGATATTACGCAGCTTATTGATAAAAACATTAAAGTATTTATGCCTAAAAAGACTCTTTCTGATGTGGGACTCTACGGAGTAGAGGAGTTTGTAGTTAAATACGGGTTTTTCCCTAAACAGCTTACTGATTACAAAGGTTTGGCAGGAGATTCATCAGATAATATTCCGGGCGTTGCTGGAGTTGGAGATGTAACAGCTACTAAATTGATTCACCAATTTGGCTGTATTGAAGAAATTTATAAACCTGAGAATTTAAAAACCCTTCCAAAAAGAATACAAAAACTGTTGTCAGAAGGCGCAGAATCTGCTGTGATGAGTAAGAAATTAGCTACGTTAGATCTGAAAGCACCTATTAAATTAAATCTTCCGGCCTGTGTGATGCAGGATTTTGATAAAGAAGAAGTAGTGAAGTTGTTCGAGGAGTTGGAGTTTAAAAGTTTAATTGTCAGATTACCAGGCGTCATTCAGGGAACAGTTCGTCAGAACACAAAAAAACGCTCGATTAGTAAATCTAACCTATTAAAAGATTCTGTTAACTTACCACACCAGAGAACTTCAAATTTAGCTGCCAGATTGGATGCGAAAGTTGTACTAGTTCTAAGGAAAATGACAGAAACAGGCATGCTTATTGATCTTAAGTTTTTAGATAAGTTTGGTAAGGAACTAAAAGGCAAATTAGCCAAGCTAGAAGAAGATATTTACTCAAAAGTAGGACATCAGTTAAATCTGAACAGTCCAAAGCAGTTATCACAAGTGCTTTTTGATGAACTAAAACTGCCTGTTATTAGAAAAACTAAAACCGGGCGTTCAACAGATGAAAAGACTTTGCAAGAACTATCTCCCGCTCATCCTGTTGTGCCGCTTCTGCTCCAATACAGACAACTATTTAAACTAGTTTCAACTTATATAGATAGTCTGCCAAAGTTTGTTGAAAATAATGGCAGGATCCATTCTACTTTTAATGTAGAGGGAGCTGCTACAGGAAGACTTTCTTCAAAAGATCCTAATTTGCAAAATATTCCGGTTAAAGGTTCGTTGGGAGGAGAGATAAGACGTGCGTTTGTTGCTCCGAAAGGGAAAATTCTACTGGGAGCTGATTATTCCCAAATTGAGCTTAGGATAATGGCACATTTGGCAGATGACCCGGGTTTAAAAAAAGCTTTTAATGAAGGATTAGACATTCATGCGGCTACTGCAGCTAAGATATTTAAAGTTCCTGTTGGGCAAATCACAAAAAAACAGCGAATGGTAGGTAAGACTATGAATTTTGCTATGCTTTATGGTCAGGGTCCGCATGCACTGTCCCGTCAGCTGGGAGTAGAATACAGCGTAGCCCGGCAATATATAGCTGAGTATTTTGAGCAGTTTCCTGAAGTGAAAAATTGGATGCAAAAAATACTAGCTTTTGGCCATGAGAAAGGTTATGTTGAAACACTTTGGGGCAGGAGAAGGTATATTCCGGAATTAAAAGCCAGCAATAGAATGATTTCCTCAGCAGGAGAACGGGCTGCTGTTAATATGCCTGTTCAGGGCTCAGCAGCTGATATGATTAAAAAGGCGATGGTGGAAATTAATAAGGGATTAGTTCAGAGTAAAGGAAAAAAACCAACGAACAACGAACGATCTGCGATAAAGGGGTCATGCTCTATGATCCTTCAAGTTCACGATGAGCTGCTTTTTGAATGCGACACTAAGTATGTTAATGAAGTAGCAAGAATGGTGAAAGCTAAGATGGAAAATGCTCTTAAACTGTCTGTGCCAGTAGTAGTTGATCTTAAAATAGGGAAAAATTGGGGAGAAATGGATGAACTCAATATAATATAATAGCGTTTAATCCTTTTTAATCTTTCTTATGGTAGTTGAGCCAGGGTAAACCCATTTTTTTTGTAAATTTGATCAAAGCTGAAGATGACTTGCAGCTGATTTTGATATTTATCCAGCAGGGCCATATTGTAGCAATCATGATATGAAATTCTCTTTTTTGAACTTTGTTTTATAAACCAATCATCAGCTAAAGTAATGGATTCTTTGGGGAGCTGGAGTAGGGGTAAGGCTAATTTACGAACTTCTTTTAAAAATTTTTTGGCAGCTTGATGTGAAACTTTGTAACTTAAGACAGTGACAACCTCTGAAATAGTAAAAGGGGAGATATAAAAAATCGCACCTTTTTCTTGTAAGTAATTACTGATTTGAATAGCTTTGGAATGATTAGTGTCATCTGTTTTAGACAAGGCTACTAAGGCATCGGCATCTAATAAAATATCTAAAACCATTGGAGTTTTTTGATTTGAAGTAATCGGGTCGAGCAAGAATTTACCAGATAAATATTTACTCAGATTAGCCATTAGCGATAGAGATAAAAATCTAATTTGCTAGAAAGATCCTTAGGTCCGCTTTTAATGTTGAGTTTTGCTAAAGAGGAGAGTTTTTTAGGTTTAACCTTTTTCTTTTCTTCCTCAAGACCGGTTATAATTAGCCGGCGAAGCAACTCGGTCAGAGTTTGATTCAGTTGGCCGGCTAATCTTTTAGCCTGTTGATGGGTAGTTTCAGGGATATAAATTTGAGTTCTGAACATGTTAATAGTATACAGCAGATGTATACATTAAACTTGTAGCGAAATAATTATACCTCAAATTTGATTTAAATAAATCGAGGCTGATATGATTAAAGGCAGAACCTTTTAGGAGGGAATCTGCCTTTGAATCAAGAATATCTTCTCAAACATCCGG
>JAHIVD010000018.1 GCA_018816815.1 Patescibacteria group bacterium | reverse complement strand
TAAACTTGACTTACAAGACTAAAATAGTTATATTAGGTTATGGGACAAAGGGTAAAGGAAAAGTGTGGGATATTTGGAGTATGCGGGCAGGGTTTTGAGGCAGCCCGATTAGTTCATCCAGGTCTTTGGGCCCTTCAACATAGAGGTCAGGAATCTTCCGGTATTGCATCATCTGACGGTAAAAAAATATATTTACACAAAGGGATGGGTTTAGTTGCCCATGTTTTTAGCGAAAAAAAGTTAAAAAGATTAAAAGGTCATTTAGCAATTGGACATAATCGTTATTCCACTTCAGGCGGTTCAATTGAGTCTCATGCACAGCCAATTTTAGAAAAAGTCCGGGATAATCGTTTTATTGCATTAGCTCACAACGGCAATCTTCCTTCAACTAAAAAGTTGGAAGAATTCTTAACAAACAGAAAAGTTTCCACAGCAGGTCTAAATGATTCGGAAATGATTGCAAAAGCGATTGTTGTTTATATGAAAGAAGGTTTTTCGCTTGAAAAAGCTATTAAAAAAGCTTATCCGCTGCTTACCGGTGTATTCTGTTTATTAGTTATGGATGAGAAAAAGCTTATTGCCTTAAGAGATAGCTTTGGAATAAGACCTTTAAGTTTAGGGGAATTAAATGGAGGGTTTATTATTGCATCGGAAACTTGCGCACTGGATATTATTGGTGCAAAGTTTGTAAGAGAAGTTAAACCCGGGGAAATGTTAATTATTGGTAGTAATGGTTTGAGGAGTGTTCAAATTGAAAAAGGCATACAAAAGCTGGACGTTTTTGAATTTGTATATTTTGCAAGACCAGATAGTGTTATTTTAGGGAAAAGCGTTGACGCTGTTAGACAAAATTTAGGTCGGGAATTAGCTAAAGAAAATAAAATTCAAGCTGATATAGTAATTCCTGTTCCGGATTCAGCGATTCCTGCGGCAATTGGTTTTTCCAAGCAATCAAAAATCCCGTTTGAAATGGGTTTAATTAAAAATCGTTACATCCACAGGACTTTTATTTCACCTGAAAAACATACCCGGGGGCATATTGTTCATTTGAAACTTAATCCGATGAGATATGCGATAAAGGGAAAAAAAGTAATAGTGGTAGATGATTCAATTGTTAGGGGTACAACTTCTAAAGAAATTATTAAAATGATAAGAAATGCTGGAGCGAAAGAGGTTCATCTGCTGGTTTCTTCACCGCCGATCAGGTTTCCTGATTTTTACGGAATTGATACCCCGGATCAAAAAGAATTAATTGCAGCTGTTTTAAATATTAAACAGATAGAGGAAGAGTTAGGAGTTGATTCAATGAATTATTTGTCTTATCAGGGATTAATAAAAGCAATTGGGTTATCAGAGGATTTACTCTGTACAGCTTTATTTAACGGTAATTATCCTGTTGATATTGGAGAAAGAAAAAAAGAAATAGATTATGATATTTTAGGCGAATGAAAAGAATTGCTATTTTAATATCAAATGCTGGTACAGGAACAAATCTTCAGGCAATCATTGACGGGGTAAATTCAGGGAAAATAAACGGTCGCATAGCTGTTGTTATTAGTGACAAGGAAGATGCAGTTGGATTGGAGTATGCGAGAAAATATTGTATCCCAACAGAAATTAATCAAGAAAAAGAAAAATTATTGCTGCTTTTAAAAAAATACAATATTGATATTGCTGTACTTGCCGGTTGGAGACAATTTTTGACTGATGGATTGATAGGTGCATATCAAAATAGAATTCTTAATCTGCACCCGGGCCTTATTCCGGATACAATTGATGGTGTTGTAAAAAATCCAGATGGCACAAATGGATTATGGAATAAAAAAATGTTTACTGACAAGGCTTTGCAGAATTTCCTTGATAATAAAGCTACATATGCTGGTTCGTCTGTTCACATTATTACATATGAAACAGATTTTGGTCCTGTTTTGGGACGATGTTTTGAGAAAGTTCTATCCAGAGATAGCGTTGAATCTTTATATGCAAGGTTAAAAAATAAAGAGAATCAGTTATATGTAGATGTTTTAGTGAAACTATGTTCATCTGACTGTCAAAAACTTAAGGAGGAATCATGAAAACTGTTTTGGTAATTGACGGTGGCGGAAGAGGAGCAGCATTGGTTGATAAGTATGCACAAAGTAGAAATGTAAAAAAAATCCTAGCAGTTCCTGGCAATGATTTAATGCAGATTAATGTTAAAAAACCTGTAATCACATACCAGCATTTAAAAACAACAAGTATCAAGGAAATTTTGAGAATTTGTAAGGAAAATAAAATTGATTTGGTAGATGTAGCTCAGGACAATGCTGTTGAGGCAGGACTAACAGATAAGCTATTGGCTAAAGGGATTAATGTAGTAGGTCCTACTAAAAGAGCCGGACAAATTGAATGGGATAAAGCTTGGGCAAGAGAATTCATGGTTAAATATGAAATTCCGATTCCAAAATTTTATGTTTTCCGCTCAACAAAAGCAGGAATAAATTTTATTAAGAAAAATCAAGATTTAAAATGGTTTGTTAAAGCCTCGGGTTTGGCAGCAGGCAAGGGAGTGATTCCTGCACCCAGCGCCCAAGAAGCAATAGATGCGGTAAAAGCAATGCAAAAATTTGGCAGTGCCGGAGAAACTTTTCTTTTGGAGGAATGGTTGGTTGGTGAAGAATTTTCCGCTTTTGCGTTATGTGACGGAAAAGACTTTCATATAGTTGGTTTTGCGCAAGATCATAAAAGAGTAAATGATGGGGATTTGGGAGAAAATACAGGCGGAATGGGGTGTGTCTCTAGTCCAATGATAGTTGATAAAGAAATCCAAAAACAAGTGAAGAAGATTTTTGAAAAAACCATTAACGGTTTAATGGTTGAGGGACGCCCATATAAAGGAGTTTTATATTTGGGTGGAATTGTAGTTGACAGCAAAGTGTATGTTATTGAATTTAATGCCAGATGGGGAGATCCGGAAGCACAGGTACTACTACCCTCAATAAAAAATGATTTTTTAAGTTTGTCAAATGAAATCGCCAAGGGTAGACTAAAAAAACTAAAAATTAAAGTTGATAAAAAAGTAAGAGTAGCAGTTGCGGCAGTAGCAAAAGGTTATCCGGTTGATTATCAATTAGTTAAGGGTAAAAAGATTTTAGGAATTGATAAAATAATCAAGTCTGAAGTTAAAGTTTACGGGGCAGGCATTAAAAAAGCAAACAAGGACTATGTGGTCAGTGGCGGAAGAGTATTATATATTGTTGGTGACGGAAAAGATGTTTTGGAAGCGAGAGGGAAAGCATATAAAGCGATGAAACTGGTGAATATCGAAGGAAACAATTTACATTACAGAACAGATATTGGTGCAAGAGACGTTGATCGGATGCAAGGCCTTTTTGAATCTGAACATCGGAGTCGAAGGCCTGAGCGGAGTCAAGGAAGGAAAAAATGATACAAAAAATCAGAGTCAAAACAACAGTTGGTCCTGATTTAAAAGGCGAAAGCATCTTAAACGATATTTATAAAAGACTGAGTATTAAAATCGTAAAAAAGGTTTCTACTGTCAGGGTTTACCGACTAGAGGGAATATCAGAAAAAGATGCTGATAAGTTAGCTAAAAAATTATTATCTGAATCGTTTAATCAAAAATACGCAGTTAATAAGCCAATTGTTGCTGTGGAAGCCAAGACTATTGAAATAGCCTATCAACCAGGAGTAATGAATCCTGAAGTGGATTCAATTATGAAAGCTGCTTCTGATTTAAGAGTTAAATTGAAAGCTTGTGACTGCTCTTTTGAATATGTCTTTTACGGCAAATTAACTAAAGAAGACGCGTTGCAGATAGTGGAAAAACTAAGGCTATATAATCCACTGATAGAACATATAGTAAGACAAGAACCGCAGACACTTATTTTAAAAGGACAAACAGGTAAAACCAAAATTATTCCTATTATCAATCTTAATAAACACCAACTTATGGATTTGTCAAAATATAAACTTTTTCTTTCTTTGGAAGAAATGCAGGCTATTCAAAAGTACTTCCGAAAGATAAAAAGAAATCCTACTGATCTAGAATTGGAAACCCTAGCCCAGACTTGGAGTGAACACTCAGGACACAAAACTTTTAGAGCAAACCTGATTGTTGACGGAAAGAAAAAAGAACCTTTGATTGAGAGAATCAAAAAAGAGGCTTTAAAACATAATAAAAATATTGTTTCAGCATTTGAGGATAACTCAGGTGTGATGGATTTTTATGAGGATTTCGGGATTTGCGGTAAAGTTGAAACTCACAATTCCCCGTCAGCTATTGAACCATACGGTGGAGCAATGACCGGATCAGGCGGAGTGTTCCGTGACATTGCTGCAACAGGCAAAGGAGCTAAAAATATTGCCTCAACAGATATTTTCTGTTTTGCCCCGATCGACCTGCCAGTTTCCGAGCTTCCTGACGGATGTCTTCCGCCCGAATATTTGTTAAAAAGAGTAGTTGCCGGAGTAAGGGATTACGGAAATAGGATGGGGATTCCTACTAATAATGGTTCTGTGCATTTCCAAAATGATTTCCGGGCAAGACCTTCGGTTATTGTAGGAGCATATGGAATAATTCCAAAAAAATATGCGATAAAAGATAAGCCAAAAAAAGGTGATTTAATAGTATGTGTAGGAGGTAAAACTGGTAGGGATGGGATTCATGGTGCTACCTTTTCTTCCGGGGAAATGACTGCAGATACTCATACAATGCATTCTTCGGCGGTGCAAATCGGGAATGCAATTGAAGAAAAACGTATGTTTGATGCGCTTCTTGAAGCAAGAGATCAGGATTTAATAAAATTAGTGCAGGATTGTGGTGGCGGAGGATTTTCATCTGCTATTGGTGAGATCGGTGAAAGTTTAGGAGTTAGGGTTGATATAAAGAATGTTCCCTTAAAATATCAAGGTTTATCTCCTTGGGAAATTTGGATATCAGAGTCGCAGGAAAGGATGATTGTAGTTCTTCAAAAGAAGAATCTTTTAAAATTTAAAAGTGTTTGCAAAAGGAATAATGTTGAATTTGCTGTTTTGGGAGAATTTGACGGCAGTAAAAAGTTGAATGTTTATTTTGGTAAAGAATTAGTTGGAAATTTGGATATGAAATTTTTACATCATGGTTTACCAAAGAAGGTTTTGCAAGCAAAGCGCAAGTCCAAAGTTCAAAGTTTAGAGTCCAGAGTTCAAAGTTTAAAGTTTAAAGCTCAAAAAGTTCCAAAAAATCAGAAAGAATGGGTAAAGGTTTTGAAGAAAGTACTATCTCAAGGCAATGTTTGTTCAAAAGAACCAATTGTGAGACTATATGATCATTCTGTTCAAGGGACTTGTGACTTGCAGCCTTTTTCAGGAGTTAATTTAGATGGACCTAATGATTCCCCGGTTCTGCGGCCTATCCTTTCCAAGAAATATGGTGTGGTTATATCACACGGAATCAATCCTGCGCTTAATAAGATTGATCCATACTGGGGCAGTATTTGGGCAGCAACCGAGGCCCTGTCAAATTTTGTTGCTGTTGGAGGAGATTATCAAAACGCCTCTTTAATTAATAACTATATTTGGCCGTTTCCGGACGAAGAGTCTCTTTGGTCGCTTGATAGATCAGTTGATGCGGTAGTGGATTTTATGAGAACTTTTAAAATTCCAGTGATTTCCGGGAAAGATAGCTTGTCTTCAACTTATCGGGGAAAAGATGGAACTATTATTAAAATTCCACCAACACTGTGTATTTCTGTTCTGGGAAAAATTCCGGACACTGCAAAAACTGTGACTGCTGATTTTAAAAAGATTAAGTCAGTAATTGTTTTGGTTGGGAAGATAGATAATGATTTGGGAGGATCTGTATATTATCAGGTAAATAATGTAGAGACAGATTCTATACCAAGAGTAGATTTGAAACTGTTGCCAAAAGTTCTTACTTTAGTTAGCAGTGCGATAAAAGCCGAAAAAGTCTCTTCTGTTCATGATGTATCAGAGGGGGGAGTTATCGGGGCAATTTTTGAAATGTGTGTAGGTGGGGACATGGGAGCGGTAATAGATAATTGTCCTGACTATCTATTATTTAATGAAACAGCAGGGTGCTTTATTGTTGAGGTTGAAAATGAAAAAACAGCAAAAAAGCTTTTTAAAAGTATTCCATACAAAATTTTAGGGAAAACAACAGCAAAACAGGAAATAGAAGTGAAAGATTTATTTAAAGTCAGTGTTGATGATTTGAAAAAAGTTTGGCATGAGCCGATGAGGAGGTTATTTGGATGATCAATGCAATTATTTTTGACATGGATGGGGTAATTTCTGATACTCTATCTATTCATTGTGAAGCTGAAAGTAAAGTTCTTTTAAGATATGGAATTCAGATTTCACCTCAAGAGATTCTTAGTGAATTCAATGCGGTCCCTGATAGAGTAATGTTCAAGACTTTGTTTAAGAGGTTTAATTGTAGTTTTGATCTTCAAAAAGTCGAAGATGAGAAATGGGAATTATTTCAAGAACTGGCAAAGGATAAGATACAAACAATTCCAGGTTCTCTGAAGTTTATAAATATATTGAAAAAGAATGGATTTATTTTGGGATTGGCATCATCTGCTCCATTAAGAATCATTAATCTGGTTCTTGAAACTCTGAGGATTAGGGAAAAATTTCAAGCAGTAGTATGTACTGAGGAAGTTAAAAATGGTAAGCCTGCTCCGGATATTTTTTTATTAGCAGCAAACAAACTTAAAGTAAATCCTCGGGATTGTGTTGTTATTGAAGATGCTGTAAAAGGTATTCAAGCAGCAAAAGCTGCAGGTATGAAGTGTATAGCTATTACTACTACACATAAAAAGGAAGAGTTAAAAAAAGCAGATAAAATAATAGATAGCTTTGAAGAACTTAGTATAAAGGAGATTCAAGATTTATGAACAATAAACCTAAAGTTTTAGTTTTAAAGGCAGATGGGACAAATAGAGATGAAGAAATGGCTTTTGCTTTTGGGATTGCAGGCGGTGATCCGGAGATAGTCCATGTTAATGAATTAAGAAAAGGACTAAGGAAAATGAGTGATTATCAGATCCTTGCTTTGCCAGGTGGGTTTGCTTATGGAGATGATATAGTTTCCGGAAAGATTTTAGCTATAGAACTTACATCTTTTTTAGGAGATGAAATGAAAAAATTTATCGAAAGGAAAGATACGGCAGTACTTGGAGTTTGCAATGGTTTTCAAGTTTTGGTGCGGACTGGTCTTTTGCCTTTTAGGAATATTGGTAAGATGGATGTAACTTTAACTAATAATGACTCAGGCCATTTTGAATGCAGATGGGTTAAAGTAAAAGCTGAAAGATCAAGTAAGTGCAAATTTTTAACAGGACTTGAAGGAATTATTTGGTATCCGATTGCACACGGTGAGGGAAAATTCATGGCAAGCGAAAAAACTATGAAAGAAATAGAGACGCAGAAGTTGGTAGCTTTTAGGTATGTGAGAAGAAAGGGAAATTCTACCCAAAACTATCCGGATAATCCTAATGGCTCTTTGAATGCTATAGTAGGAGTGAGCGACACAACAGGCAGGATTTTAGGGCTTATGCCGCATCCTGAATGTTTTGTAAGGGAGCAGCAACATCCTAATTGGAGACGCGGTAGAGTTAGAGTAGACGGCCTGCCGCTTTTTGAAAATATTGTGGAATCCGTGAAAGAGAAGTTATGATAATACTTGTTGATTTTGGATCACAAACAACACATTTGATTTCAAGAAGAATTAAAGAGTTGGGAGTGGATTGTAAAATTGTCTCACCTGACGGGGTGTTAACAATAATTAAACAATTGAAACCAAAAGGGATAATTTTCTCCGGAGGTCCTGCGTCAGTTTATGAAAAAAATTCACCAACTATTGACAAAAAGATTTTTAAGCTGGGAATTCCGATTCTGGGTATCTGTTATGGTCTGCAGTTAATGGTATATCTTTTGGGAGGAAATGTTAAACAAGGAAAAATCAAAGAATACGGTCCTGCTATTTTAAAAAAAGACGGGAAATTAAAAAAAGTTGGAGATTCTGATTTACTGAAAAGAGTTGATAATTTGATTCCGGTTTGGATGTCTCATGGTGATGTGGTGGAATCTGTTCCTAAGGAGTTTAAAATTGTGGCGTCTACTGAAACAATTGCCTGTGCCGTAATAGAAGATAAAAAAAGAAAGATTTATGGAATTCAGTTTCATCCTGAAGTTGTTCATACTCCAGACGGTATGACTATATTGGAGACATTTATAAAAATATGCGGGATAAGGATTTCAACTTCTAAGATGGACAAGGAGTTTGCAGACGGTCTTGTTTTAGATATTAAAAAAACCATTGGAAACGGAAAAGCTATTTGTGCACTATCAGGAGGGGTTGATTCATCGGTTGCTGCGGTTTTAGTGCACAGGGCAGTTGGTAAAAATCTGGAATCTGTTTATATTGATTCTGGTTTGATGCGCTCTGGTGAAACTAAGACACTAAGAAAAGTTTTTAAAAAGCACTACAAAATAGGAATTAAGGTTGTTGATGCCAAGGATATTTTTTTGAAAAACCTAAAAGGTGTCACAGATCCGGAACAAAAAAGGAAAATCATTGGAAAAACTTTTATTGATGTTTTTGAAAAAGAGGCTAAGAAATCCGGTGCTACATTTTTAGTGCAAGGCACCATCTATCCTGATGTAATAGAAAGCGCCGGAAGCAAACTTTCTCAAAAAATTAAATCTCATCATAATGTTGGAGGATTGCCTTCGAAGATGAATCTGATATTGCTTGAACCTTTGAGAAATTTCTATAAAGATGAGGTAAGAAAGATTGGTAAGATTTTAGGATTGCCTGATAAAATAGTAAACAGACAACCTTTTCCAGGACCGGGACTAGCAGTAAGAATTATTGGAGATGTGACTGAGGAGAAACTGGAGATTCTAAGAAATGCCGACAAAATTATTCAGGAAGAAATACAAAAGACAAAGTTATTTAAAACGCTTTGGCAAATCTTTGCAGTTTTTACAGGAATTAAAACAACAGGAGTTAGAGGAGACGGGCGGGTATACGGTGAGACAGTTGCTATCAGAGCAATTGAAGCTCAAGATGCTATGAGCGCTAATTTTGCCAAACTTCCATACGGGCTTTTAGAAAAAATTTCAACCAGGATTGTTAATGAAGTAAAAGAAATAAACAGGGTGGTCTATGACATTACCAATAAACCTCCAGCTACTATGGAATGGGAATAATAATGGAAGATTTATCTGAAGAAAATATAATAAAGAATTGTCCGCATTGTGATCTGTCTTCTTAAGCATTTAAGTATCCGCTTTTAGAAACTAAAAATTTTAGAATAGTTTGCGATGCTAATCCTGTTGTTGGGGGACATATTCTAATTATTCCTAAATCACATTTATCTTGTATTGGCGAATATTCTAAAAATTTATTTAAAGAATTTTTAAATTTATACAAAAAAGTTTCGGAATTTCTATTAAAAGCTTATGGTTCAGTCAGCACTTTTGAACACGGCAAGCTTTGACAAACTGTTTTTCATTCTCATACACACCTTTTACCATTTAAAGGTGATCCTGTAGACATTATTCCGGAAGGACAAGAGAATATATCAGAGATTTCTGATTTATCTCGGTTACAGAAAATCTATAAAAAGGATGGCGGTTATTTATTTTTTTCTATTGGAAATAAATTATGGATGGTTGATTCAAAATTAAAAGCTTCAAGGTTTTTTAGAGACAGATTTGCTAAAGTCTTGGGGAAACCGGAGAGAGGAAATTGGAAAGAGATAAGAAAAAACGAACAAATGACGGCAGAATCAGGCAAAATCAACAAAGAAACACAGAAAAAGTGGGCAAAATCTAGAATAAAAAAATTTTAAGTGATAATATATTCTTCTCTTTTGGGGCCGATGGAAACTATTTCTACAGGGATCCTTAAAAAGTTTTCTATAAATTTAATATAATTTTGACAATTTTTGGGAAGATCATTGAATTTTCTAATCATTGTTATATCCTCTTTCCATCCGGAAAATTCTTTATAAATTGGTTTTAGCTTTTCAAGCTCCTGATAACCGCAACTACTGTATGAAATCGATTTTCCACTTAGTTTATATCCCAAACAAATTTTGATCTTTTCAAGTCCTGATAAAATATCAATTTTAGTAATGACAACGTCGGTAACACCTGAGATTTGGCATGCAAATTTGACTGCTTCTAAATCCAGCCAGCCTATCCGTCTGGCTCTACCGGTAGTTGTTCCGAATTCTTTACCTTTTTCCCGGATTTCATTTCCTAATTTATCTTTGAGTTCAGTTGGAAAAGGACCGCCGCCTACTCTTGAGGTATATGCTTTTATGATTCCAAAGACATCCTCAATTTTTTGTATGGGTATTCCGGCTCCTGTATTTATTGCTCCCGGAATAGTATTGGAACCGGTAGAAAAAGGATATGGGGAAAAATCTACATCTAACATTACTGCTTGAGCACCTTCCATTAAGATTTTTTTGTTTTCAGAAATAGCTTTCCTCAAGAGTTGATATGTATCTGCAACAAAAGGGAGAATTAATTTTCTCAGTTTTGATAGTTTTTCTAATTCTTTTTTGATATTTATCGGGTTTACATCAAAAGTTTTAAGAATTCTATTTTTTATTTTTGCTTGGAAGGTAAATTTTTCTTTAAATAAGTTCCAATCTTTCAGTTCGTATATTCTTATGCCATTATAGCTGACTTTGTCTGCATAAGTTGGTCCGATCCCTCGCGCAGTTGTTCCTAGTTTACCAATCCATTGAGAGCTTTGCTCATTTTTCCCTCTGGCATTTTCATAAGCAATGTCCAGTGCTTTATGGTAAGGCAAAATCAAATGGCATCTTTCCGAAATAAACAGTCTCCCTTGGAGTTTGATGCCATCTTTTTTGAGCATATCTATTTCAGTTGCCAGAACTTCCAGATCAATTACAACACCGTTGGCAATTACACAATTTGTTTTAGGGTGAAGGACACCGGAGGGGATAAGGTGCAGCGGGTATTTTTTGCCGCCTACAACAACAGTATGACCGGCATTATTGCCACCATGAAACCGGACAACGTAATCTATTTTCTCAGCTAATACATCAACAATTTTACCCTTGCCTTCATCGCCCCATTGTGCTCCGACTACAACTGATATAGTATTTTTCATTGGTAAGAATTGTATGATAGCAAATTCTTTTGACAATTGATAGTATATTTACTATAATAAGATATGGGAATCATAAACTACACGATAACAACTCTAGGTTCTCATTCTGCGCTGCAAATCCTCAAAGGCGCAAAAGATGAAGGTTTTAAAACTGCAGTAATTTCAACGAAAAGCAGAAACCCGCTTTATAAATCTTACAGTAATTTTATTGACGGAGTTTTAGAAATTGATACATGGCAGGATTTTCCTAAATTAGAAAAAGAGCTTTTAAAAAGAAATGCCATTATAATTCCGCATGGTTCATTTGTGACTTATCTAGGTATGGACGAAAATAAAAAAATGAAAACTCCATACTTTGGTAATAAAGCAGTTTTGAACTGGGAAGAAAACCGCAAAATGCAAAGGGAGTGGATGGAGAAAGCAGGTGTTAAAGTTCCGCATCTCTTTAAAAGAGGAGATACAATTGATCGGTCAGTTATTGTTAAATCATACGGGGCAGCAGGAGGCAAAGGCTACTTTACTGCCAGAAATCAAAAAGAGTTTGATGCCAAATTAACCAGTTTCAGCGAAGAGAAGTTTATGGTTCAGGAATATGTTATTGGAGTTCCTGTTTATTTCCATTTCTTCTATTCACCTTTAACTAAAAAGGTGGAATTGATGAGTTTGGACAAACGATATGAAACAAACGTTGATTCACTAGGTAGAATCCCTGCGAAAAACCAAAGAGGTTTAAATATTGAGCCGTCTTTTGAAGTTGTTGCCAATATTCCCCTGGCTATCAGGGAATCGCTTTTACCAGAAGCAATTTCTATGGCAGAAAGAGTTGTTGAGGTTTCTAAAAAACTTATCTCCCCTAAAGGTCTTTTTGGACCTTTTTGTTTGGAAACCATTATTACCTCAACTGAAGAAATATATGTAATAGAGATTTCTGCCAGGATTGTGGCAGGAACGAATTGTTTTATAAACGGTTCACCTTATGCATATCTTTTATACGATGAACCAATGTCAACAGGAAGACGTATTGCAAGAGAGATAAAGAATGCAATAAACCTGAATAGATTAAAGGAGGTATTGGATTAAAACTAATATTAAACTAATATTAAAATGAAAACCATAAAAGATTACACTATTGCTGTTTTAGGTTCCCATTCAGCCCTAGATGTTTGCCGCGGGGCAAAAGATGAGGGTTTTAAGACATTGGTAATTGCGCAAAAAGGCAGAGATAAAACTTATGCAAAATATTATAAAAGTGATTCTTCGGAAAGCACAGGACAAGCTTTGTTCGGTTGTGTAGATGAGACAGTAGTATTGAATAAATTTGCAGATATTCTAAAACCAAAAATTCAAAAAGAGTTAATTAAAAGAAATTGTATATTTATTCCTCACAGGTCTTTTGAGGTTTATATAAATGATTACAATGCTATTGAAAAGAAATTCAAAGTGCCAATGTTTGGGAATAGGTTTTTATTAAAAGCAGAAGAACGAACTGTTAAGCCGAATCAGTACGATTTATTAGACAGTGCAAAGATCAGATACCCAAAACAATTTAAAGACTCAAAAGATATTGACAGGCTTTGTATTGTGAAAATTTTGGAAAAGACAAGAGGCTTTGAGCGGGCATTTTTCTTTGCGTGCTCTTTCGAAGAATATAAAATAGGTATTGCTCAGGGTTTGGGGTTGGGTAAGTTTACCAAGGAGCAAATAAAATCAGCAGTAATAGAAGAATTTATTGTAGGAGTGCAAGTGAACTTTAATTTCTTTTATTCACCGGTTAACAAGAGGCTTGAGCTAATAGGAACTGATACCAGAAGGCAGACCAATATAGAGGGTTTGACAAAACTACCGTCTATTTATGAAGAAAAACTGATTAAAAAAGTTGATATTAAATATGAAGAGGCAGGGCATATTGCTGTAACTGTTCTGGAGTCACTCCTTGAAAACGCATTTGGTATGGGAGAAAGATTTGTAACAGCTACTCAAAAACTATTTAAACCTGGTGTCATAGGTCCATTTGGTTTGCAGGCTATGATAACTGCCGGTCCTCCTAAAAAAGAAATAATTGTGTTTGATGTTTCTCCGAGAATGCCGGGTAGTCCCGGGATTTTTGCCACCCCTTATAGTGGTTATTTATTCGGACAAAATTTAAGTATGGGAAAAAGAGTAGCAATTGAGATAAAACAAGCTTTAAAAGAAAACAAGATAGATCAAATATTAACATGAATTCTAAACGTTATGCTTTGCTTAGTGTATATGACAAAATTGGTATAGTTGATTTTGCTAAAGTTTTGAAAGAATTAGGATATCTAATTATTTCAACAGGCGGTACGTTAGATGTTTTGAAAAAAAATGGAATAAAAGCTATCCCAATTGAGGAAATTACCGGTAATCCCAGAAATTCATTTGACGGTAGGATGAAAACTATTAGTTTCCAAATTGAGTCCGGTATTTTATTTGACCGTAAAAATCCAGGTCACGCAAAAAAAGCAAAGGAATTAAAAATCCCTCAAATTGATGTGGTTGTCAGCAATCTTTATCCATTTGAAGAAAGGCCTAGCGTTGAAACAATAGATGTAGGCGGTCCAACAATGATTAGGGCAGCTGCCAAAAATTATGAAAATGTCACAGTAGTGGTAGACCCGGGTGATTATGGAAAAGTTGCCTCGGCTATGGAAAATAAAGAAATGACAGCGCAAACGAGGAAAGAGTTAGCAGCAAGAGCTTTTTATCATTTATCTTTTTATGACTCTCAGATAGGTAGTTTTTTTTCAGAAGAAAAGTATCCAAAAGAAATCACAATTCCCCTTAGAAGAACAAATATCCTGCGTTACGGAGAAAATCCGCATCAAAAAGGGGTTTTGTATTTAATGCCCAAAACCAATTCACCTCTTGGTCAGTTAAAGCATCTCTGGGGTCGGGAACTGTCCGGAACAAATATCGGTGATATACAAACAGGACTGGAAACTGTTAGGCAATTTAATGAAAGCGCTGCTTGTGTTGTTAAACACCTAAGTCCTTGCGGGGTTGCTACAGGATCAGATGTAAAGGAAGCTCTAGATAGAGCAGTCAAAGCAGATCCTATCTCTGCTTTTGGCGGTGTTGTAGTTTTGAATAAACCAATGGATCTATCCAGTGCAAAAATTATTGCTACTTTTAAAAACGAAAGAGAGAGTAATGTTGATATTGTGGCAGTTCCGGCAATTACCGGTGATGCTTTGGCGCTGCTTAAAAAAGTCAGGAAAAGCATGGGGATCTATACGTTTGGAGAAATTCCGAAGGTAAAAAGTGAAAAATGGGATCTTAAATATTTTGCCGGAGCGCTGCTGCTTCAGGATTTTGATGATGGTATAGAAGAAAGCTTTGCTAGTTGGAAAGTAGTTACAAAAGAAAAACCCAGTAAAAAACAATTACAACAAATGAAATTTGGTTTTAAGTGTGTTAAATCAGTTAAATCTAATTCAGTACTGGTGGTTGATAAAGATATACCAATGACGCGAGGCATTGGTTCGGGTCAAACTTCCAGGATTGGGGCAACCAAGATTGCTTTGGAGCAGGCCGGGGCAAAAGTAAAAGGTGGCATTTTAATCAGTGATAGTTTTTTCCCATTTGATGATAGTGTGAAATTAGCTGAAAAATATGGAATTGGGGCTATTGTTGAGCAAGGTGGATCAGTGAATGATAAAGCATCAGTTGCGGCAGCAGATAAAGCCGGAATCCCTATGATATTTACCGGGAGGAGGGCATTTAGACATTGATACTTATGTTATCCTGTAAGGGTTATATAAGAAAAGGATTATGAATAGTAATTATTTAAATTATCAAAGTCCGTTTTCATGGCGTTACGGTTCGGAAAAAATGCGCCAAATCTTCTCTGAAGAAAACAAATACAAATTATGGAGAAAAATTTGGGTAGCACTGGCCCGGGCAGAACACAAAAAAGGCTTGGTTTCCAAGGAAGAACTCATGGATTTGGAAAAAAATCAGAATAATATAGATATAAAAAGGATTTGGGAAATAGAAAAAGACATCAGTCATGACGTAGTTGCAGCAATTAGAGAATTTGCAGAAAAAGCTAAAATCGGCGGCGGCAAAATTCACCTTGGCGCTACAAGTATGGATATATCTGATAATGCCGAGACTATCAGGATTCAAAAGGCACTTAACATAATTGAAAAAAGACTTTCAGAGGTGTTGATTGCGTTTTCTTTGAAACTGGAAAAGTATGCCGAACTTCCTTGTATGGGTTATACCCATTTACAGCCGGCAGAACCAACAACTTTAGGTTATAGATTTGCTTTTTATTCGCAGGATCTATTAATGGATTTAGAGTTTTTGCAATTCATTAAAAAGAATTTAGCAGGTAAAGGGATAAAAGGAGCGGTTGGAACCGGAGCCAGCTTTGTAGCGCTACTAGATAAAAAAAGAGCAAAAGAGTTGGAAGATGAAATCATGAGCGATTTAGGAATTAAGGCAGCAGAAATAACCAATCAGACTGCTCCGAGGAAAATAGAAGTTTGGATTGCTGATTTGTTAGCTTCAATTGCCCAGTCTCTGAATAAATTCGCTTTTGATTTAAGAATAATGCAGTCACCTGCTATTGGTGAGTGGCAGGAACCTTTTGGCAGTTTACAGGTTGGTTCATCAGCTATGCCTTTTAAGAAAAATCCCATTAAAGCTGAAAAAATATGTTCGCTTAGTAGGTTAGTGGTTAATCTGTCCCGGATAGCATGGGATAATGCCTCCAATATGCTTTTGGAGCGGACTTTAGATGATTCAGCAAACAGGAGAACAGCTATTCCTGAAATGTTTTTAAGTCTGGATGAAATGTTAATTTCCAGTATTAGTATTGTTAACGGATTAATCATTAATGAAAGAAAAATAAATAAAAATCTTGAAATCTACTGGCCTTTTTCAGCAAGCGAAGGGATTATTATTGAAGCTGTTAAAAAGGGTGCAGACAGACAGAGGATGCATGAAGTTTTAAGAGAAATTTCAATGAAGGCATGGGAGATAATTCAAAATGGTGATCCCAACCCAATGAAAGATTTATTAACAGAAGACCCTAACATTGGACAATATCTAAAACCAATAGAAGTTTCAGAAATATTGGATGCAAAAAATCATATTGGTAACGCAAAAGAAAAGGTATTGACTTTGGCAGGACAAATAAAGAAAATAACGTCATGAAAGTCTTAATTATCGCTGCTTCGGATTCTGATTTAGGGGTGATGTGCAGTGCATGCAAAGTCTTGGATGAATTCGGGGTTGAATATGAAATGACAATTTCCTCCGCTCATAGATCACCGGACAGGACAAGAAAATTAATAGAAAAAGCAAAAACAGATGAGGTAAAAGTGATTATTGCCGGTGCAGGACTAGCTGCTCATTTGGCAGGAGCAGTTGCAGCAGAGTTTTCCTTGCCGGTCATTGGAGTTCCGATACAAGCCGGAGCGCTGGAGGGGATAGATTCACTTTTATCAACTTTGCAGATGCCGCCAGGGATTCCGGTGGCAACAGTTGCCATCAATGGTGCTTTGAATGCAGGAATCTTGGCTGTACAAATTTTAGCAACCAGCGATAAAAATCTGGAAGACAAACTGATAGCATACAAGAAAAAGTTAGCTAAAGGTGTGGAAGAAAAATCAAGGAATCTTAAAAAATAAATGATTAGCAGGCAAAAAATTATTGAAAACATTCCTTTTACTCTTAAGAAAGTAATGATTACAAACCTTGGTAAAAGATATCAAGGTAAAGTCCGTGATAATTATACAATGGGTGATAAAAGAGTAATTATTACTACGGATAGGCAATCCGCTTTTGACCGGGTGCTGGGTTACATTCCTTTTAAAGGACAAGTGCTTACCCGGATTTCTGAATTCTGGTTTAGTAAAACTGCTGATATTGTTCCCAATCATTTGATTTTAGTTCCTGACCCCAATGTAATGCTTGTTAGAAGCTGTAAAATTATTCCTATTGAAATGGTGGTTAGGGGTTATATTACCGGAGTAACTGATACGTCGATTTGGGGTTCTTATGAAAAAGGAAACAGGGTTATTTATGGGATTAAGTTTCCGGAAGGTTTACGGAAAAATCAGAAATTATCGGAACCGATTATTACTCCAACTACTAAAGCAGGACAGGGACATGATGAAAGATTAACAGGGGATGAGATAATTAAACGGAAAATTGTTTCTCCTAAAATTTGGAAACAAATGAAAGAGACAACTTTGGCGCTTTTTGAAAGAGGACAAAAGATTTGCGACAGAGCTGGAATAATTTTGGTTGACACCAAATATGAGTTTGGTATTGATAAAAATGGAGAGTTAGTTTTAGTTGATGAAATCCATACTCCTGATTCATCCAGATATTGGATCAAAAAGACTTATAAAAAAAGATTTTCTCTTGGTAAAGAACCGGAAAGCAATGATAAAGAACCCCTTCGGATTTGGTTTAAAAAACAAGGGTTTACAGGAAAAGGAAAGATTCCTAAGATGCCTTCAGAATTTATTGCTAAAATGAGCATGCTTTATATGGGAATTTATGAAAAAATCATCGGAAAAAAATTTGTGCCGGATTTAACAAAAAATGTAAAAAAAAGAATTAAAGATAACTTAAAGGAAATTGTTTTTTAGTAAATTGGACATTTTATTTGTATCTGAATTATTATTTGCATGAACTATTCTAAGAGCTTTAATTCCTTAATCTGGTTTTATGATAATGATTTTTAAATTTTTAGGATATTGATTTTTAAATATGATAAGTTAACAAAGATGAATAATAATATTGCATGGTTTGACTTAGAAAATGAATTAGAGTTTGCAAAAGGTTTAGAAGACCTATATAATTTAGATTAAAGTGTATGCCAAATACAAATGGTTTTGTGCTTTTAACAGGAACTGCAAATCTTAAACTTGCCAAAGATATTGCTGAAATTTTGGGAAAAAATATTGATGAAACTGTAACTGTTTTTGCTAACGGCGAGAAAAGAATTATTATCCCCGAGAATTTACGGAAAAGAGATGTTTTTATAATACAGCCAACTTGTCCGCCAACTGATTCAAATATCATGGAACTTTTGTTGATTATAGATGCAGCAAGAAGATCATCCGCTTCAGAGATTTCAGCGATTATTCCTTATTTTGGCTATTCCAGACAGGACAGAAAAGATAGACCCAGGGTTCCCATATCAGCATCTTTAATAGCAAGATTAATTGAATCATCAGGAGCAGATAGAATATTAACGATTGATATTCACAGTGAGCAGCAGCCGGGATTTGTAGAAATTCCCTGGGATAATCTATACAGCAGTTATTCTCTCTTGGAGCAACTTCGCAAACGTTTCCCGTCAAATTTAATTATTGCTTCTCCTGACAAAGGTGGTGTTCCCAAAGCCACATTTTATGCGAATCTTTTAGATGCTGACGGAGTTGCTATAGTGTTTAAAGAGAGGGATGTAATGAAAAAAAATGTTAGTCACATATTAGGTATCATCGGCGAAGTTGAGGATAAAGATGTGTTAATTGTTGATGATATGATTGATACGGCAGGAACAATTTGTGATGCTGCAAAATTAATTAAAGAAAGAGGAGCAAAAAGTGTTTCTGTTGCTGCTACTCACGGATTATTTTCTGATCCAGCAATACAAAGAATTAATGATTCTTCTTTAGAAAAAGTTTATATAGCAGATACAGTGCCTCTTAAAAAGGAAATTCAAGAGAATCCGAAGGTTGCTATTATTTCTGTTGCTAAACTTTTAGCAGAGGCCATCAAATGCATTTATAGTGGTGATTCTATGTCTGAAACACTTATCCCCAAGACTTATCAAGATAGAGATTGGTAAGGAATTAGCGGAGGTCTAAAGTTTTACCTTCAAAAATAATATTTTTTGGTTTTATAATTACCTGTCTTCCCCCTTTTTCTATGTATCCAGCATTTAAACTTTTAAATCCATTTTTAGAAATTATGTTTTGTGTTTTTTCAACATCTTTTGTAGGTACAAAAATTGCATAGTCTTGCCCCATGTTGTAGGTTTTATACATTTCTTTGTCCAATAAATTTGCATGTTGCTGAATGAATAAAAATAATTCTGGAACAGGATATACCTTTTCTATGATGTAAACAAAATTTTGCAATGCACGCATCACTTTACGAAGTCCGTGGCCGGTTATATTAGAGATATAGTGTATATCTACTTCATTATCTAATAGATCCTGAATCATATTCGCATAAATATTAGTTTTAGTTAAAAGGGACTGCCCAAACATTGTGTTGCTTGGCAACTTTGTTGCGTATCCTTCAGGCAATTTTTTTGAAATTGCTCTGGCAAGTGAAATACCATTTGCATTAATGCCGTTACTCTTTAAGAAAATAATTCGATCTCCCGGTCTTATTTTATCTGCAGTTATTCTTCTTTTGGCTGGATTTATGATTCCTATTGCGGATCCTGCCAAGTCAATAGTTCCTGGCCTAATAATCCCTTTTAGTGTAGGGGTTTCTCCGCCGCCCCAAGCTACTCCGGATTTGTCGCAAGCAGTTTTCCAGCCCTGGATTAAATCTTCCATGCGCTTTTTATCTTGCAAAAAACTATTATCCTCAATCGCCCAATATGCATGCAGAACAAGCGGTTTTGCGCCTGATGTAGTAAGATCATTTATTATTGTAGCAACACAGTCGTGGGCAATAATATCGTAATAAGTTTTTCCTGTTATTTTCCGCATCTCATCAGCTATCAGGTTTTTAGTTCCCAATCCTTCAATTACTGAGGCCATAAATGTATTTTCACTTACTTGCCAAACGAAAGCAGATTCTCCATGGCTGCCCGGTATTTCGTCGTAATTAAATGTTTCTTTTAAGTGTTTGGCAGTTGAAGCAGCAGCAGTCTGAGCTAATTTTTTAATCGGGTCTTTGGTATTGTAGTCATCGCCGACTTGAGAGTAGGTAATGGGTTGTTTTTTTTGCATCGTTGATGTGTTTAATATATCATAAATACAGCATCAAGCAACATGTATACTTTTAGTATAGAATAAACATCTATGGCAGAAGTTAGAATAAGCAGGAGAGTGGTTAAACCAGTCGAAGAACTATTACCAATTTCACCAGATCTTCGTAGAAGCAGAAGGAAACTTCTTGATGATGCCCGGAGAGAAACTTTTAGAAGAGAAGGAGATAAAAAATTTCCGATACCTTCAGCTGTCACAATAGGGGATCAAAGATATGATTGCTGCGGAAATCCAGTCAACACTGTTGGTCTAACACCACCCACGATTGATATTGAAGGGTAGTAAATGCTAAAGATAAAGTTTCTTGTACAATTTAAATGGCAATGGCAAAAAAACACCGGTCCAATCAATTAAATTTCACCTTATTTACTATCTTTACTTTTTTAACCCTGATTTCTTTTTTTATTCTTAAAGAATCAAATTTCAATAAACCGATTCCTGGTGTTGTGGAAATACCCAAAGAAGTTCAAGAATCGATTAAAAATGTAAAACCTCAAAAATCTTTTCGGGTACCAATACTTCTGTATCATTATGTGGAATATGTTAAAGATGAAGGGGATACTATCCGCAAATCACTTAACATAGTTCCTTTTATTTTTGAACAGCAAATAAAAACTTTAAAAAATGCAGGAATCTCTTTTATTACAACTGCTGATTTAGCTAATGCTTTAGATGATAAAGCAAGCATTGACCCGAAATCAGTTATCTTAACATTTGACGACGGCTACAGGGATTTTTATACGGATGTATTTCCCATTTTAAAAAAATATCAAGTTAAGGCAGTAGTATATATTGTGCCAAACTTCCTGGATCTGCCGAATAATTTAACCACTTGGCAACTCAAAGAGATTGCACAAAGCCCTTTGGTGGAAATCGGGGCACATACTATGAATCATGCTTATTTGAGTGGGCTACCGCTGAATAGGGTTGAGTATGAAGTAAAACAAAGTAAAGAATATCTTGAAAGCAATTTTGAAATCAAGGTGACCTCTTTTGCTTACCCCTATGGGGCTTTTGATAATCAGACTATTGGTGTTGTTAAAAAAGCAGGATTTAAATCTGCAGTAACAGCAATTTACGGTGTTTTTGCTCTTGATGTAAACAAGTTTTTCCTTTACCGGATTAGACCGGGTGTAAGAACAGGAGATTCTCTTTTGGAATTATTCAGATTTGAATCTTTGAAATAAATAATTCCTTAGTAAAAAAGAATAACAGTTGGCAATTGACAATGATCTTGTTCTAGTTAAAAATTAACACTATCAATCTTCGAAATTTATAAAAGAAAGGGGAAGTGGATAGGAAAATAATTGTTCTTTTGCCGCTGATTTATTTAACAGTGGTAAGCATATTTTTAATTTGGCACGGGACTTGGTTTTCCCCGGATTTATTTTTTGTTGCTGCTTTACTAATCACTCTTTTTTTAGGAAAGTTAAAACAATTTATCCGGGAATGGTCAATTCCGATTATACTTTTGTTAAGTTACGATTATTTAAGGGGACTCGTACCCAATTTAACCCAAGTTGCCTATATTCATCCAATGATTGATTTTGATAGAGTACTTTTTGGTGGTCTGCCGACCAATAGTTTACAGGCTTTGTTTTTTTCAGACAGGATAGTTCATTGGTATGATTATTTAGGGACAGTGCTGTATATGTCGCATTTTATAACTCCGCTACTTTTAGGTTTTGCCTTTTGGTTAAAGGATCGGAAAACTTTTAACCAATTCTTTTTAGCTTTGCTTTTGCTGTCTTACTTAGCTTTTTTCACTTATATTTTCTTTCCGGCCATGCCGCCTTGGATGGCTAGTCAAAAAGGGATTATCCCGGAAGTTTATAAAATTATGGATCAAGTTTTTTTAAATCTTCCCAATCCTATTGATTTGCCAACTGTTTATCGGCTTGTCGGTGCTAACTTAGTAGCAGCTGTTCCTTCGCTTCATGCAGCTTATCCATTACTGGCACTTTTCTTTTTAGTACGGAAATACAAAGCTAAAGGATTACTATTGTTACCATATGTTTTAGGTATTTGGTTCTCATTAATTTATTTTGGAGAACATTATGTTTTTGACATTGTTGTGGGAGTTTTATATGTTGTAGTAATTTTTTATTTAGTGATAAAAAAAGAGACAATCAGGAAATTTTTGTTAAGTAAAACAAGATTTTTTCTACACTAGCTCCAAGTTATATATATGAGTATATAAAAGAATATACAAAAGGTATATAAAGAGTGTATACAAAGAGGAGCTACATTAATGTCTATCTCTGTTAAAAAAGCCATTTTCTTATTGGTGCTAATTATTCTTTTGCTGGGAATAGGTTTTTCAAAAAAAGAGAAAGTTAAACCACCTAAGCCTTCTTTAAAAAATGCAATGGAACTTGCAGTGGCTGACTTGGAGGGAGAGTATGGGATAGTAATTAGAAGTCTTAAAACCGGAGAGAGTTATCAATTAAACGAACATCAAGTTTTTACAGCAGGAAGTTTATATAAACTTTGGGTGATGGGGGTGGTGTTTCAAAAAATAAAAGAAGGTGATTTAAGGGAAGATAAAGTTTTATCTGGGAATATTGAGGTGTTGAATCAAAAATTTGGTATTGAACCCGAGGAAGCTGAATTACAAACAGGTTTTATCTCTTTGTCTGTTTCTCAAGCATTAAATCAAATGATTACTATTTCTCATAATTATGCAGCGTTACTTTTGAGCGATGAAATAAAATTATCTTCAGTTAAGACTTTCTTGGAAGAGAATGGTTTTACCGGATCACTGATTGGTACTGATTATGATCTTCCGACAACCACTCCTTTTGATGTCGCTCTTTTTTACGAGAAACTATATAAAAAAGAATTAAAAGAATTAGTTGATTTTGAGTTTTCAGACAAGATGATTGAATTGTTGCAAAACCAAAAATTAAATGAAGGCTTGCCTAAATATTTACCCGGCGAAATCAAGATTGCTCATAAAACCGGAGAGATTGGACGGTTTAAACATGATGCAGGGATAGTATATACACCCAGTGGCGACTATATAATAGTAATTCTTTCAGAGAGCGATTTTCCTAAAAACGCACAGGAGGGCATAGCAGGAATATCCAAAGCAGTATATGAGTATTTTACCAGGGAACAATTTTAACTTTCAGCTTTTTCTCAGTTTTGAGGGTATAATATACCGCTATGAGAATCCTGGTGGTGGAGGATGAACACAAGATTGCAAATTCGATTAAAAAAGGGTTCGAACAAGAATCCTTTGCAGTAGATGTGGCATTTGAGGGTAGCAGAGGTTATGATTTAGCTTCTTCTGAAGATTACGATTTAATTATTCTGGATATTTTACTGCCGGAGATAAATGGTTTGGAGATTTGTAAAAAACTGCGGGCGCAAAACATTCATACACCAGTACTTATGCTTACTGCTAAGGGTCAAGTTTCAGAAAAAGTGGAAGGGTTAAATGCCGGTGCAGACGATTATTTGGTTAAGCCTTTTGCATTTGAGGAATTACTAGCCCGTGTTAAAGCACTAACCAGAAGACCAAAAGATTCTATTGGATTGGTGCTATTCTTTGAGGATTTGAGTTTAGATACCCTTAATTATGAAGTGAAAAGGGACGGGAAAGTGATTAACCTTTCAAGCAAGGAATTTGCTATCCTGGAATATCTCCTAAGACATAAAAATCAGATTCTCAAAAAAGAACAAATCATTTCTCATATTTGGGATTATAATGCTGATATATTGCCAAATACCGTGGAAGTCTATATTGGTTATTTAAGAAACAAGATAGATAAGCCGTTTCCCAGTAAAAAAGCGTTGATACAGACTATAAGAGGTTTTGGTTATAAGATAGGATAATATGTTTGAGAGAACAAGATTAAAACTAACTGCCTGGTATTTATTGATAATAATGCTAATTAGTATTAGTTTTAGTGTTGCAATTTATGGAGTTTTGGCTCAGGAATTAAATAGGGTAGAAAGAATGCAAAGGCTAAGACAAGAACGTTTGTATTCTATTGAGCAAAGAGTGCAGCCAAGGTTGGTGATTGATCAGGAAGTATTAAAGGAATCTAAAAATAGATTAAGTGTCGCTCTTGTCCTGATAAATTTAGCAATCTTGGTAGCTGCAGGAGTAGCCGGATACTTTTTGGCAGAAAGAACCCTGCGGCCAATCAAAGATATGGTTGACGAACAGTCAAGGTTTATCACTGATGTGTCTCACGAACTCCGGACACCTTTGACCTCTTTAAAATCTGAGATAGAAGTTAATTTAAGGGATAAGAATTTGAAGATAGACGACGCTACGAAGCTTTTGCAAAGCAATTTGGAAGAAGTTAATAATCTACAATACCTTTCTGATAATTTAATTAAATTAACACAATACCAAAAAAAGACAAGGACAAATTTTGAAAAAGTGAATCTAAAAGAAATTTCAGAAAATGCACAGAAGAAGATAGTTAATTTAGCAAGAAGGAAAGATATTTTAATCAGGAACCAAATCAAAAGTATTGTTATCAACGGAGATAAACAAAGTTTACTGGAACTCTTTGTTATATTTTTAGATAATGCTATTAAATATTCCTCAAAAGGGAAAACTGTTGTTTTAACTTCTAAAAAAACAGACCACTCGGTAGTAATTAATTTTAAAGACACTGGTTTGGGGATTGATGAAAATGATATCCCTCGTTTGTTTGATCGTTTCTTTAGGGTAGACGGATCAAGGACAAAATCTGAAGTTAGAGGATACGGATTAGGTTTATCTATTGCAAAACAGATCATTGAAAAGCACGATGGGTCTATAAAAGTAGAGAGCGAGCTGGGTAAAGGTACTATTTTTAGTGTATATTTTCCTAGCAAAGAATCTTTTTAAGCTTTTTCTCAGGTTGGTTGAGTAGTATTTATGTATATGAGTAAAGTATTTGGAATTATTGAGTGGTTATTTAGCAGCAAAACCAAAATGGCAGCAGTTGCTGTTTTGTTTTTAATTATTGGATATTTTGGATACAAACAATTTTTAATAAAGCCAATTGTTCCTCAATATCAGACAGTCCAAGCAGAAAAAGGTACCCTTATTCAAACAGTTTCTGCCTCCGGGAATATTACTACAGCCAATAATGTTTCAGTCACAATACAAGCTTCCGGCGTGGTAAAAGAAGTGTTGGTTAAAAACGGGGATCAGGTGATTCAGGGGCAAACCTTGGCCATTTTAACTTTGGATCAGGCTTCCCAGCAAAAACAGGCTGCGGCCTATGCTTCCTATCTTTCTGCAAAAAATTCTTATGACAGTGCAAATGTAAAAGTAAATTCTCTCCAGGCCGCTTTATTCAAGGCAAACCAAACTTTTATAAACGATGCTGTGGCAAGAGAGCTTGAAACAGATGATCCGACATACATACAAGAACATGCCCTGTGGCTTGTAGCAGAAGCAGATTACAAAAGCCAGGCAACAGCTATTTTGGCTGCTCAATCGTCCTTTGCTGCTGCATCTTTGAATTTATCCCAGCTTTCATCAACTATCACTGCTCCTGTTTCAGGAATAGTTAAAGGTTTAACTATCACACCCGGTGCAATTGTGACAGTTACTAGTTCCTCTTCCAGCTCTACTTCAACATCCCAGGTTTTAGGTTCAATTTACCAGGCAGGTCAACTTCAGGCGCAGGTAAATATATCGGAGATAGATTCGGTAAAAGTCAAAGAGGGA
This sequence comes from Patescibacteria group bacterium, assembly GCA_018816815.1. Taxonomy (GTDB): domain Bacteria; phylum Patescibacteriota; class Microgenomatia; order Daviesbacterales; family UBA10151; genus UBA10151. The sequence goes on along the minus strand of JAHIVD010000018.1, from coordinate 7,358 downwards.
GATAAAGTGACTATGACTTTGGACGCCTTTCCTAATGATACATTTACCGGCAAGGTGGTCAGTATTAATACTAACGGAGTTGTTTCATCAGGAGTGGTAAATTATCCGGCAATAATTTCGTTTGACAGCGGTAATGATCATATTTATCCGAACATGGGTGTAACCGCCAAAATAATTACCAGTGTTAAAAATGACGTAATTTTGGTTCCCTCGGCTGCAGTTACAACAGCACAAAATGGCATTTTAACTGTTAGGGTAATGAAAAACAGTAAGATTGAAACTGTAAATGTAGAGTTGGGTGATTCAAACGATACTCAAACGGAAATTACTTCAGGTATAAATGAAGGTGATGTTGTGGTTGTAGGTGCCACTAGTGTGTCAAATTCAGGAATAAGTACGGAAAGCACAACTTCACCGTTTAGCGCTTTCGGAGGAGGTCGGGCTGTATTTAGCGGCGGAGGTCACAGGTGAACATAATTCATGTTTCCCGTTTGTCAAAAATTTATACTACCGGTACAGTTTCGACAATTGCTTTAAACGATGTCTCGTTTGATATAAAAAAAGGGGAATTTGTGGCTATCATGGGACCTTCCGGTTCCGGCAAATCCACGCTAATGCACCTTTTAGGTGCGCTTGATGCGCCTACTAGAGGCGACTATGTTCTAGATGGGGAAGAAGTTTCCAAATTAACTGACGATCAATTGGCAGATATCAGAAACCGAAAAATAGGCTTTGTTTTCCAGGCATTTAATCTTTTGCCCCGCTACAGCGCCCTGCAAAACGTTATGTTACCTATGATGTATGCGGGAGTTCCAAAGATAGAAAGGAGGGAACGGGCAAAAAAATTCCTTACTATGGTAGGTCTTGCAGATAGGATGGATCATACCTCAAATCAGCTTTCCGGAGGGCAGATGCAAAGGGTGGCAATTGCCCGCTCCCTGGTTATGAATCCGTCAATTCTTTTAGCAGATGAGCCAACAGGAAATATTGCCAGTGCTCAAGCGGTGGAGATTATGGAAATTTTCCAGAAATTAAATAAGGAAGGGCATACCATTATCATGATTACTCATGAGTTAGATATAGCGAAATATGCCAAAAGAATAATCCACATTAAAGACGGGAAAATTATCAAAGACGGAAAAGGATATATGCAAAGGAGGATAAGAGCAAGTGGAGTACAGTGAGGTTATTTCCGAATCATTTGGTAACATGCTGATTAACAAACTGCGTACAGGTCTAGCGGCTTTGGGGATTGTTATTGGTATTGGATCTGTTATAGCCCTAATTTCTTTGGGTCAGGCCACACAGCAATCCATACAAGACAGGATTGAAGACTTAGGGGCAAACCTTTTAACAATAAATCCCGGGGCTCAAAGAACAGAGGGTGTGCGGGGTGCGGCAGGGGGAGTGACAACTTTAACGCTAGACGATGCAAATTCTATTAAAACCTCCCATCAAATCACTACTATCCGAAATGTTTCACCGGAATTTTCAAGAAGAGCTCAAGTGACAACAGGCGGGGCTAATACAAATACCCAAATTATCGGGGTGACACCTGTTTATGCTACTGTTCATAAAATTACTATGGATTCAGGGAGTTTTATTTCAGAACGGGACGATTTGGGTATGACAAAAGTTGCAGTGATCGGACTGCAGGTCGTATCAGACTTGTTTGGCGTCGGTTCGGCCCCAATCGGACAAAGCATAAAAATTGCAGGCAAGACGTTTGCCATTATAGGCATAACAGCGTCAAAAGGAGGAACAGGATTTGGGAATCAGGATGATATTATTTTTGTCCCTTTATCAACTGCCCAAAAGCAGCTTTTTGGAATAGATTATTTATCCTCAATTGCCTTAGAGGCGAAAGATTCTGATGTTATGACAGATGCCCAAACGCAAGTAGGCTATTTGCTTTTGGCAAGGCATCATTTAAGCGATGTGACTCAGGCAGATTTTTCGATAATGTCTCAACAGGATATTTTAAATACGGCCTCTAGCGCAACAGGAACTTTTACAATTCTTTTATCGGGGATTGCGGCAATTTCGCTCCTTGTCGGAGGAATTGGAATTATGAATATAATGCTTGTGACAGTTACAGAAAGGACAAGAGAGATTGGACTTAGAAAAGCTTTAGGTGCCAAGAAAAAAGACATAATCACTCAGTTTTTAATTGAAGCTATAATCTTAACTTTTTCAGGTGGAATAGTAGGGATGCTTTTGGGGATTTTAATTTCATATATTATTTCAAATTTGACTCAAGTTCCTTTTGTGCTTTCTGTGCAAGCCATCATGTTGGCAATCGGTGTTTCTGCCGGAATAGGGATTTTATTTGGCTGGTATCCTGCTAAAAGAGCATCAGACCTGCAGCCGATTGAAGCATTGCGTTATGAGTAAGAAACAAAAAAACATTTGGTAAGTAAAATCATTTGAAAGGGGGTGGAAACAGATGAAAAATGTTACTGTTTTAACAGTAGTATTATTACTTATTGGTTTAGGTGCAGGTTTTTTTGGCGGAATGCAATATCAAAAAAACCAGAGGCCTTCTTTTGGGTCAGCAAATGAAACTTTTGTTAATCAACAAGGGAGAAGGTCTGTTACAGGACAAAATAATAACAGGCCTGTTACAGGAGAGATCATCTCTGCTGATGATAAAAGTATTACTGTAAAGATAGTCGATGGTTCCAGTAAAATTGTTCTAATTTCAGACAGTACTCAGATACAAAAAAGCGACCCCGGAGCAAAAAGCGACCTGAAAATTGGTGTGAAGGTTGCAGTATTTGGTTCTGTAAATTCAGATGGAATTGTCAGCGCTTCAAATATTCAATTAAATCCGCAAACACAAACAAGGGAAGGCTTTGGTACGCCAAGCGCATCTCCGAAATAGTCAAAGATGCAATACGCGACAAGAATTTGCGGTTTAAGAAGAATTTAAGCTACAATAGAATCAATGTCAAAAGTTTTTACAAAACTCTTTGAGGAAATGAATATAGATGATGTTTCTGAAGTGGGTGGTAAAAATGCTTCACTGGGGGAGATGATTCAATCTCTCCCGGACATAAATATTCCCAGCGGGTTCGTAGTAACTGCAACTGCTTATAAATATTTTTTATCAAAAACAGGTCTAGGTAATTTTATAAAAGAGGAACTAAAAGGTTTAGATACTCATAACTTGCCAGATTTAGCAAAAAAGGGTTGGAGCATCCGGGAAAAAATCAAAAGCACAGAATTTCCTGATGATCTAACAGAAGCTATTGTGAAAGCTTTTAAAATTGCCGAGAGAAAATATGGGAAGAATGTTGGTTTTGCAGTCCGTTCGTCTGCTACAGCTGAAGATTTACCAGGAGCTTCTTTTGCAGGTGAACATGAAACTTATCTTAATGTAAGAGGAAAAGATGATATTTTGCTGGCGGTCAGAAAAGCCATGGCTTCGCTTTTTACAAACAGGGCAATCTCTTACAGGGTAGACAAAAAATTCGATCACTTAAAGGTTTGTTTATCAGTTGGTGTTCAAAAAATGGTCCGTTCGGATTTAGGTTGTTCAGGGGTAATGTTTACCATAGATACTGAAACCGGTTTTAAAGATGCGGTTTTGATAAATGGTTCCTGGGGGTTGGGTGAACTGATTGTTCAGGGAGAGGTTATTCCGGATGAGTTTTTTGTTTTCAAGAAAAAGTTGAATAAGCGAAAATCCTTATTTAAACACTTCAAGCCCATTATTGAAAAGAAATTGGGGACAAAAAATAAGAAAATGATTTATGGCGAAGATAAGCCAACTGAAGTTATTAAAACAACAGATAAAGAAAAAAGCGCTTTTACTCTCTCAGATGAAGAAATTTTAAAGCTGGCAATATGGGGAGTTGAGGTTGAGGATCACTACAGCAGGAAAAAGGGTGCTTGGGCCCCGATGGATCTAGAGTGGGCTAAAGACGGACTGGATAATAAACTCTATATTATTCAAGCAAGACCTGAAACAGTTCATGCAGACAGGGATTTTTCAAAAATTAAAGAATACGTAAGAGTTGGTAGCGGAACAAAGATTGTTAGCGGAGCTTCTGTTGGCAATAAAATTGCTGCTGGTAAAGCAAAGATTATTTTAGATACCAAAAATATTGAATCTTTTGGAAAAGGAGAAGTTTTAGTTACTAAAATGACAGATCCGGATTGGGAACCGATCATGAAGATTGCCTCGGCAATTGTTACAGATGAAGGTGGGAGAACTTCTCATGCTGCAATAGTTTCTCGTGAGCTTGGTATTCCGGCAATTGTTGGATGTATCAAAGCTACTGCAAGAATATCCAATGGTCAGGAGATAACTGTGGATTGCTCAGGGAGCAAGGGAGTTGTTTACAAGGGTAAGCTTGATTTTAAGGTTTTAGAGCATGATGTAAAAAAGATTCCCCAAACTAAAACTCACATCATGATGAATATTGCAACTCCTGAAACAGCTTTTGAGAAATCGCTCCTGCCAAATAAGGGAGTTGGTTTAGCCAGGGAAGAATTCATAATAGCGTCAAATATCGGAATACATCCGCTGGCTCTAATAAATTATGACAAACTGCCTGGAAATGTTAAAAACCTGGTTGATAAAATTACTTTGGGATATCCTGATAAAAAAAAGTTCTACATTGACAAATTGGCTTTCGGCATTTCCAGGATTTCAGCGAGCTTTTATCCAAACCCTGTGATAGTTCGTTTTTCGGATTTTAAAACTAACGAGTATAGGAAGCTTTTGGGAGGGGATTTGTTTGAACCTATCGAAGAAAATCCAATGATTGGCTGGAGAGGGGCATCAAGGTATTATTCAGGAGATTTTGCTCCTGCTTTTTTGTTGGAAATTGAAGCCATTAAAAAGGTAATTGGCGAGATAGGTTTAGATAATACAGCTGTGATGGTTCCTTTTTGCAGAACACCCGAAGAAGGACAAAAAGTAATGGATTTAATGAAAAGCAAAGGTCTCTCCAGGGGCAAATTCAAGAATTTAAGGGTTTATGTAATGTGTGAAATACCATCTAATGTTATTTTAGCTGATAAGTTCTTGGATATTTTTGATGGGATGAGTATTGGAAGCAATGATTTAACACAACTTGTTTTGGGCATTGATCGGGATGGCAATGAAAAGATAAGCGGTATTGCCAATGAAAATGATCCGGCTGTGAAGATATTAATTTCGCAGGTTATAAAAAAATGTAAAGCTAGAAATAAGTATATCGGTATTTGCGGTCAAGCGCCTTCAGATTATCCTGATTTTGTAGAATTCTTGATTAAAGAAGGAATAGATAGCATTTCGTTAAATCCTGACTCGCTTGTCCAGACAACTCTTGATGTTTATAAATTAGAACAAAAATTAGAGCAAAAATAATTGTTTGCAAATATGATAAATTTTATATGAAAATTGATGACATTCAATTAAGAATAATAAGTGATTCCCGCGGTGATAAAACCTTGGAAGTTGATTTAATACTTGAGGGACAGGAAGCTTTGGCTAGTGTGGCGTCTGGAAAATCCAAAGGCAGAGGTGAAGCGTTTGTTTTAGATCCTGAGCTTGCCTTAAATAAATTGAAGGAAATTAAGCCAGAATTGGAAAAGGATTTTAGTTCCCTTGAGGAATTTGATAATTTTTTAATTAAGTTAGACGGTACCAGTGAAAAGAAAAATTTGGGAGGTAATCTTATTTTAGCTTTAAGCATTGCTTTTGCCAAAGCCTGGGCTAAATTACAAAACCTGCAGACTTTTCAACTGATTGCACAAATTTCAAAACAAGACATCAAATTTCCTTTTTGTTTTTTTAATTTAATTGAGGGAGGTGTTCATGCGCAATTTATACCAGGTAAGAAAGGGCTTCCTTTTCAGGAATATCTTTTTATTCCAAAGACAAATTCTCCGGAACAAAGCTTAAAACAAGTTAATATGATGATTAGATTGCTTGGCAGTGAAATCAAGAAAAGGTACGGAGAACTGCAACAAGCAGACGAGGGAGGGTTTATTGTGCCTTCGAAAGACCAGAATCCTGAAATAGGTTTGAAAATTTTAAAAGAAGTTTTTTCAAAATTGCTTCTTAAGGATCCAAAAATTAATCCTGCAGGACTTGGGCTGGATGTAGCTGCATCATCTTTTTATATTGACGGTAATTACCTGATTGGAAGTAAAGCAATGAAAATGAATGATTTACTTTCCTGCTATAAACAACTTAGTGCAGACTACGAACTATTTTCAATTGAAGATCCTTTTGCCGAAGATGACTGGAGAGGTTTTATTGCAGCAACTAAAGAACTTGGCAAAGAAGTCTGGATTATTGCGGATGATTTAACTACCACAAATGTTGAAAGCATAAGACTAGCACAGAAAAGAAAAGCTGCTAATGCTGTTATTATTAAACTAAATCAAATAGGTTCTGTTACAGAAACAATTGCTGCTACGGTTCTTGCTAAAAGTTATGGTTGGAAAATTGTTGTTTCACACAGATCCGGCGAGACTTTTGATACGTTTATAGCAGATCTGGCAGTAGGGCTTGGAGCAGATGGGCTTAAAAGCGGTTGTCCGCTTCAAAAAGAACGTTTGGTAAAATATCAAAGACTGATAGAAATAGAGAGAATATGTCAAACTTAGTACTTGTTCGACACGGAGAATCAAAATGGAATTCCATTGGGGTTTGGACAGGCTTAACTGATATTGGTTTGACTGAAAACGGAATACAAAAGGCCAGAAAAGACGGGGAATATCTAAAAGGCATCTCATTTGATATTGCTTTTACGTCTAAACTTCAAAGATCCACACGGTCTCTGGATGAAATCAAAGATGTGCTTGGTATCCAGGATTTGGAAACCATAGAAAATGCTGCTTTAAATGAAAGGGATTATGGAGATTTCACAGGTAAGAAAAAATTAGAAGTAAAGAAAAAGTATGGGGAAAAGCAGTTTTTAAGGTGGAGAAGAGGTTGGAATTGTCCTATTCCCGGAGGTGAAACACTGAAAGATGTTTATCAAAGAGTGTCTCCGTATTATGAAAAAAGGATTCTGCCTGAATTAAAAAAAGGTAAAAATGTTTTAATAGTAGCTCATGGGAATTCCTTAAGGGCTTTGGTTAAATACTTAGAGAATATTCCTGAAAAAGAGATTCCCAGACTGGAAATCGCAACAGGGGAAATTTATATATATCAAATGGATAAAAATGGAAAAATCTTAAATAAGCAAATTAAAAACCCCTAAATGTCTTTACAGTAAACTTGTAGCGAAATAATTATACCTCAAATTTGATTTAAATAAATCGAGGCTGATATGATTAAAGGCAGAACCTTTTAGGAGGGAATCTGCCTTTGAATCAAGAATATCTTCTCAAACATCCGGAACTTTTTCAATATG
>JAHIVD010000017.1 GCA_018816815.1 Patescibacteria group bacterium | reverse complement strand
TACCTGGATAGCTTTTTTACCTGAAGCTGTTGGAACAATCCTTGTTCTCACCCCTTAATTATATACGCATCAATACATAACCTTAGTGTCCCAAAAACTCTTCATTTGAGCCTAAACCATTAGAGGTGATAGAAGTCAGGATAGCTAAAGCAGTAACTTCTAATCCGGCGATGGTACCAAAGACACTATGCTGCGTTAACATAACCTTTCTCCAGTCATCTGCTTTTAAAGAATCCTTTATTGTCGCTATGTTTTTTTCTATCTTTTGAACTACTTCTTCCATCTAAATTGTTCTCACTTTCTTGCTAAGTATCGTTTCTCCTGCTAAATTATCTTGCACTTTACAGGCCACAACACATTTTCCTTCTTTCTCAAATTTATGTTTTGTTTTTAAAACTGCCTCAAAAATTTCTCCATGCTTTTTATCCTTTTTCTTTTCCCTGGATAGAATATAATCTTTATCTGTTGAAAAGTGACCTTCATTGTAATCAAAATTCCATTGAGCATTTACTAACCATCCATCTTCATTTGTTGAAATAGCATCAACGGCTTCAAATTCATATTCAAGGTTACCAGCTTTTTTAACTTTAATATCTCCAATTACTGGCGGTTTGGAGAAACGCAGGAATAATTCCGCTTCTTCAACATCCGGCATCCTTTGCAAGATCCTTTGCCTAAATGCTTTAAAGTCCAGAGGAATTGCTTCCAACTCTATAGGCAAGTTGTATTTTTTCTAATTCTTCTTTATCAATAATTGATTTATTCGACATATATATATAATCTAGTTCAATTTTAGCACTTCGGCTATACTCAGTACTATAGCAAAAATTATTACATTCAGGAGAGACAGCAACTATTCTAAGAGGTTACAGGCTCCAGATACCTAATTTCTTTTTCTTGGCTTTTTTCTGGACTTTAAGTAATTGGTCTTGGTAGATAAGAACCCTACTTCGTAGGAACCTTGCGATAGTTTCAACACTTCGTGGTGTAGTAACTATCTAATGTTCAGTAAATGCTTTATAGCCAACAAGTTTTTTGTTATCTCTGGAGCCTTAAAAAACATTTTTTACTCTATATGTCAGGAATAGGTCTTCTTTTGCAAAAGTAATGGCAGTGCATTTGGTGTTAGAGGAGTTGAAAGTTTATTTGATTTATATTTAATCCGTAAAAGAAAATGAGTTGATTATTTCTTGAAGTGTTCCTTCATAAAGTCGTTTTATCTCGGAATTCCACAAATTCCAAACCAAACGGTAAACATTTCCGTTATGGTAAACATAAATTGAAGATTCTACCCCTCCTTCCGGATCTGCTTTTTCCAGTTTTATTGCCGGCTCCCCGGAAATGGTAATAGTTTTTTTACCGTGACCCTGACCGGTTAAACTTTGAATTTCAGCATTACTTTCCAAAGTTTCACCGGACGCCGGTAAAGAGAGGATTTGTACATTGATCTCATTGCCGGCTAAGTCCGGTTTTTCCTCAACACTGGACAGTTTAATTGACGCCGGAGGGGGAGGATTTAAGCCTGTTTTATGGAAAAACCAATCAGGAGGATATTTTACCGTATAGTTATATTTAGGGTTAACATATTCCTGCCAATTCTCATATTGATTTTCCTGCTGTTGAAAAACAGGCTCTGTTTTTGGCTGTCTTGAAGAGTGAACGTAATAAGCCGTCCCGCCCACCCCTGCCAGGATAACAACTGCAGCTAAAATAATAACCGGAATAAAGCCTCCCTGTTTCATATAAGTAAATATTACTGAGGCATTTTTACCTCTTCTACTTTTATGGCTGTTACTTCATCACCAACTCTTTCTCCCTCAAGAATAACACGGTCGTAACTTTCCGGTCCCGTACTAATTAAAGCACAATCTTTTTCCCCGCCTCCCAGGCGGCAAACGCTTTGGCCGGTAAATTTTACTTTTACTGTCAGGGCTAATTGGCCGGGTTCTTCCCATAGGAATACCCATCCGTCTTCCCCTGCAAAAAAAGCTCCTTCATGGGAAAAGTTTGATTTGACTGATGACGGTTCCGGATTTGTTTGAGGTATTTGCGTAGCCTGATTTTTTGTCTCTGTTACTGCTACAGGATCCGGCTGGACGGTTTTTTCCTTAAGTGCGCGGTTGCTGCTTAAGATATAAATCACTATTCCGATAGCCATGCCTATAATTACAATTACTAACAAAGTTATAAAAGCAGATCCTTTTTCTTTCATTATTGACACCTCCCTTCCGTATAGCCAAGAGCATACATTTTTGTTCCTCTTAACCCATAATAACCTTTGTAGTCAAAAAAGCCGCAATACGCACATAAATTGGAGAATTCCTGAGTGCCGTCCCGCATTTGACCCATATCATAAACGGACCGGATGTGGCCGCAAACCGGTTGATTAAAGGGAGGGTTCTGACATTGTGATTCACTTTCAATTCCATACATTCCCTGAGGGCATTGGAGAAGTTTATCTGAAAGTTTGCCTTCGCCGGTTAACTCAAAGTTTTCTAAAAAGCAATTCAAAATCTGTTCATTTTTCTCTTTGACGTCAGAAGTGACATAGATCCCGGTACTAAGTAAATAGTAAAAATCTCCTTTTTTAAAGTAGTACATTTCCGAATGGTAATCGCCGGCAGGCATTGGCGTATCGTTAACATATTTTTCAGCCTGAACTCCTTTGAAAGTTACTGAGCTTTGTTCTTGATTACCTGAGCCGTCCTCAAACCACCGTCCATAATCTTCATCCGTTTTTAAATCCTTAGCCGAGACCAAAACTTCAATATGAGAAACTTTCTTTTGCGGATCTGTTAAGTCTTCCGGCTTCTGGGAGGAGGACAAGCTTTCTCTGGTAAAAGTACTGTTTTGGCCTGAATAAGCGGGATCCTGGCCCCAGTTGCGAGGAAATTTCATTTTATAACCAAATTTCTCATTAGAATAGTCTGTCCAGTTTTCTGTACCGCATTCCCCCTTTGCTGTTTCACCGGAAGGAGTGGCTTCGCGTGAACCGGCTCTTGAAACAGGCGGAGCATTGGTTTTAATAAAAGTGTAATAATCGCCGGCAAGTTTAGTGACTGTCTTTTTCCTGGTTTGGTTGCCTGTTGAAGGGGTGAAGGTTAACTCGATTTGTCCCTGATAATCCTTCAGGCCTGGAAAACTGAAAGCACCCCCTGTTAAATCAACTGATTGTTCAAAAGCTCCTGCTTTGGCCAGGACTTTACCGTCTTTTTGATCAACGCAGCCATATATGCCATTAGCGCCTGTGCCTCCCGGCGCCATAGCCAGGCTGTTTTTATACGGGTAGTAAAACTCTGTTGTTCCAAACCCCGCTATGTCATAATTAAATCTTAAACAACCATCATTAGCAGCAGCCGGCAGTACTCCCAAAGCAACCACACCGTTGTAGCTGTTAACCCTGGCTGTTTTGGCAGTTGATGATAAAACCTGATTATTGTCAGGATCGAAAGCTTTAACTAAAACATCAAGATTATTTTTTCCTGTTTTATTGCCGTTTCCAAAAACCTCCAGAGCCTGAATGTGAACTAAAACATCATCAGTTTCATTAGCTGCTTTTTGCACTATTAAAACAATCCACTTTCCCTCTTGGGCATTAAATCTTAAAATATGCTGGTTATTAAACCATTCAACGGCAGGCATGCCTTCAATGTCTCCCTTAATACCGGCAGCAATGCTTAAGAGTTTATCTTTTAATGTATTATCAATTGTTTGTTGCTGATAAATTGCTTTATTTAAATTAACAAAAAAGTTCCTGTCCTCGTAATAAGGTTTCCGCCAGGCAGTTATTACAAGATTATGGGTTGATAATACACCTGTGACTTCTCCCTGGCTGAGAGCGCCGTTATTGCCGGAAACGGCCGGGTTGTTAATAAGTTCATAGGTGGAAGTTTGAGAACCGGCATAATTTTGATCCGGTTCAAAAAGAGCGCGGTTAATTTCGTAAAGAGTTGTTTCAATCATTCCCCTTTCCCAATTCTCCGGCATGAAATTGACCAGGTCATCATGAAAAGCCGAAAGAACCATCCATATCAGCTGCAATTTGGAAGGCGGATCATTTTTTTCAAAAACAATTTTATCAAGAGTCGCATTATAGTACCGGCCGTCATTGCTTAGTTCTATTGAAACATTGATATTTTTATACGGCGGGCCAAAAATTTCTTTGGCTTTTTGATAAATTTTATTGACATCATTTTCTAAAGAAGAACCGCTTTCACCGTAGTAAGCATCTTTTGCTTCCTGGCTAAAAGTGAAATTGATTTCATTTATCCCTAAATAAGTTTCTGTTTTAACACAATCATCCGGTAAGAGAAATTTATCAATTGAGGTATAGCCGTCGCCGTTGGCAGTAACGGTAATTTGCTGAAAACCACTGGCCAAACCTGTCAGCAGTTCAACCTCGGGGAAAGCAAACTCATTGTTTTGTTGTAAATTGATTGTTGCTGCGGTCGCAGGATTGGTTGAACGGATAAGAAAACTGCCCCTGTTGCGGCCTTTCTCAACAACCGCTTTTAAGCTATGGCTTGTAGGGCAGGTGTAGGTAAAATTAAATGTGCTTTTTTTATCCTTTGGGTAACTGTTAATCATACAAAAACCAGTACCGCAGCTTTTCTCCCAACCCGAAATCAAAGGTGATTGCCAATCAGCTAGATCTTCTGCCTGAATAATTAATGGTCCTGAAGGGGTTGGTGTTGGGGTTGGTGAAGGCGAAAGAGACGGTGTTACTGAAGGTGAAGGAGATGGAGATAAAGATGGTGTTACCGAAGGTGTTGGTGTTGGGGTTAAAGTTGGAGCAGAGGTGGGGTTTGGCGGTGTTTGATTTTCTATAAAAATTGGTTGGTTATTCTCGGTCAAAATGATGACTTGCGGAATAACAAAACCCTGAAGAGCTATTTCATTTGGCTTTTTGGAAAGAGCATTCTTAATCTTTTCTGATAATTTCTTTTCTTGCTCTTTATTCAAATTTTGAAGATTTTTACTTTTAATTCCCGGAGGCAATTCTACTCTGACAGCTGCTGTCGAGGCAAAAACCTGTTGGGATGAGGTAAACCATTTTAAGGCAAAAAAGACAGTGGCTGCGACAACCAAGGTTAAGATAACCCCAAGAACGATTCGAGTCTTTTTCCCGCTGGTTTTGATTTTGACGGGGAGAGTTTGTATTCCTGCAAGAATACTACCCAGGGCAGTTTTTACTTTGTTGTTGATCACTCTTTTTACCTTAATTCCATTGTCTATGAAAATTTTTAGAAAATCAAGAGCCCGACTAATAACTATTCAACCTAAAACTGAACTCATCAAAATTCGAATTTAAATATCGTAAAGAGTGATTTGTCCGTGAGGCAATACGGGTTGATCAAAATCGTAATACCGAAAGGCAAAAAAACCGATTTACCCACCAATAACAAAGCTAACAAAAAAACATATCACCAATAAAATCAACAGTTAAAATAAAACTCTTTTCGCAACCTAGTCAATTAGGGTATCAAAATTAGCTGAAATCCACCCTACACAAAATTTGTTATTAAAATAACCACTAAACCAATAACCAGATGTTCTATTACCACTTTCCATGGATTTTCTTTTTGTTGTTTGGCAATAATATAACTAAAGATAGATAGGATAGAAAATCCCCGGATAATACTTATTAGTAGAGCTTGAGAGAGTTCAAAAAATAAAACAGGAACAAGAAAGGTTAGGGCAAAAACTAATTTGGAAAAAAGAGTGACTAGTGTTGCTTCTCACACCTCTGTAGATGAATATTCATTTTGAGACTTTTGAGAAATATGAATACCTGAGGCATCTGAGAAAGCATCAGTAATAGCAATAGTTAAAAATACCACCTATAGCAGCTCTCTTTGAGAAGGAACCCAGGGTTGTGGATTACGTATTGGATGATGCCGGTTGCTAGTCATACTTCATATGAGACTATTGAGACTATTGCTTCTGTCCGTAGTTCACCAGCTTTTTGTGTCATTTACTACTACCACATACCACAGGGTTACTGTTCCTTCTATCGGATGCCCCTCCCTACATACCAATTCTTTCAGGGTCAGTTAAATTTTATCCCCCTTTTTTTAAAAGAGTTGTTAATTATTTAACAAAGAGCTTAATCAGCCAGCCAAAAAGACTACCTGCCTGTTCCTCTGTTTCAATCTGGTCCTGCAAGGTCGTGTTCTGGTCTACCAGAGCCTGCACAGCCTCTTCTAGCTGAGTTTGGTCAGCTTGGTTAATTACCTGAGTCTGCAACTGCTCAAGCTGTTGAATCCTTAGTTGATTTTGTTCTTTTTGCTGTTTGAGGTTTTTAATGGCTCCGTAATCAGGCCCAAACAATTTCTTCATCAATCCAGACTTTGACTTAAGCTTGTTTAGCTGGGTTTGAATCTGAGTTTGAGTTTGTACCTGTTCTTGGGCAATAGTCCTTACTTTGTTACCAACTTCTTCACTTGCTCCTTGCATGTCCATCAACTGCTCCATGTGCTGAGTAGTCACTTGCAGTTGAGTTTCTTCACCTTGGTTTTGAGTTTTAACCTGGTTCTGGTTCTGAACCTGATTACCTTGGGGAACTATCACTGTTTCTTCATCCTCAGTGACAACTTCTTGAACATTATCCTGGTTTTTTGTTTGGCCCTGCTGTTGTTGCTGAGCCGAAACAATTGTTGGAAGAACAAGTAGAGAAATAACTAGTATTGAAATGGACAATATTTTCTTCATTTTCTTTTCACCTCCTCTTATATTTAATATTTTTAATTGATATTTAGCTTAAACTTGTAAATAAATATTAATCCTTACAGGTAAGAATATATCAATAATAGATATCCTTAGTAAAGACGGAATCAAGCTTTTATTTTGGGGGCGTATTGACTCATGAGTAATTCACCCTTTACGCCATTCGTTGACTCATTTGAAAATCACCCTTTTAATGGTGTTGGTTTTAGCCTTTTTAAAACCTCATCAATCTGCTCTTTTAATTTAACCAAGTTTAAGGTTTTATATTGAGC
>JAHIVD010000016.1 GCA_018816815.1 Patescibacteria group bacterium | reverse complement strand
GAAAAATCAGGTGGTACTCACAAAAGTATACAGCGTTTGATTGTTTTCTTAACTTCACTCCTTTATTATATACTCAGAAGGATTTTGGGATTACTCCCTCTACCGGCTTACGCCGGTAGTTTCAAGTTCGGAACTATGAACAGGAGTTGCATTTAATTTCAAAAAAACCGGAATTTTATTTGTATATAAAGATAGGGTATAGTTTTGTTGCAAAAATGGATGGTGAGATAGTTGGAATGTTACTTGTGTCTAAACATAGTTGTTATTCAAAGAGGTTATTTGTTGATTACATTGCTATCAATCCAGTTTATCAAGGAAAAGGGGTTGGTTTACTGTTATATAAAGCTCTTATAAATAAAGCGAAGAAAAGTGAAATTGCAGTCATTAAAGCTTTAATTAGTCTGGATAATCCAAACTCAATAAAATTGCATGAGAAGGTTGGATTTCATCTAAAGGATAGAAAAGAGGCCGTTTTAGAGAGGTTCTAATATTAACACGTTATCTTTACTAAGACGAAGCAGGTCAATTTGTTCACTCCATTTCTCATTTACTCTTAACTTATTTACCTTAATATAATCTATCATCTCTAATATAGGATTGTTCATTTCAGAGGCTAAATTAATTACCTTAGAGCTAATAGTAACCTTTTTATTTAATAAATCAGCTACAATTATACTATTATCATTTAAATAAAGTTTTATCTCTCTTTTCTTATCTCCGTATCCTGTATAAACTTCCCATATTACTTTTTTATTGAAAAGATAAAACCACAGATCTACGTCATGAATACCTAAATCATATACGGGTAGCACACCTTCTGTCTCAAAAGGTTTTTTCCCGAAGCGAATACTAGTAACTTTATTTACGTTTTTTAAATTAAAATTTTTATTGATAAACTTTATAACAGGGTTGAATCTTTCTAGTGTTGACTGATAAAGTATTAGCTTCTTTTTTTCTGCCAGCTTCTCTAACTTTTTACATTCGTGAACAAATAGACAAAGTGGTTTTTCGCATAAAACATTGTAATTACTCTCCAGCAGTTTTTTCACTATTTGATAATGAGTTCGCGTAGGTGTTGCTACTATTACTAAATCTACTTGGGGATGGTAGTATAAAAACTCTTCTAAATTAGAAAAATAAATTTTACTCTGTATGGATATTAAATCCACTATAAAATCAGCATTAAGTAATCTATCGTATAATTTGCCCATTTTACCAAATCCAATAATTGCATATCTCATTTTTGTTTAGCTTATGAAATCATAAAATTGCCTAGACAATAATTGCCAAGATAGTTTTTGAGCTAATTTAATATTATTTCTTTTAATCTTAGATCCTTCTTTCGAAGCTAATTGGATACCATTCTTCCATCCGGGTATAGTCTTCTCTACAAAAAATGCATTGATTTTATCTTTCAGCAACCATCTAATTCTTCCGTAAGGCACAACAATAGGTTTTCCTACAGCTAAATATTCACTGATAGCAATTGGGCTACAATCTTCGCTAACTGGGAAAACTAAGACATCAGAGATATTTGTATAATTTGGCACCTCATGCAACTTAACCGCACTACATTTGATAATGTTTTCTTTCTTTGGAATGTCTTTTAATAATGGTCCATCTCCAACTATAATAAAAATTTGACTTTCGTCTATTGTCTCGGAAATGGTAATTAATTGATCATACCAAGTACCAACTTTACCAGTGTAGACAATTAGGGTTTTGTCTGTTGTAGATATCTTATACTTGTTCTCGAATTCGCTTTTCAACTTCTTTATTTTCTTTTTAGCATAAGGATAAAAAAGTCTTGTATCGTATCCATTTGGGATAATCGCAACTTTTTTTGTTTTTAAACCCCATTTTCTCAATGAATCCAAAATAACTGGAGACTGACAAATAACTTTATCAACCTTCTCGAGCGCTTCCAAAAATCCATAACGTAATAAATAGTATCTTTTGTTTATTCCAAATTCTCTGAGATACATCTCGTCATACCAATCAATGCAATCGAATATAATTGGTATTTCATGATCTTTCTCAACGATCAGCATGCTTAACGGATTATCAATCATTACATAATCAAATTCTCCATCTTCCAAAAATGAATTTAATTTTTCTCTTTCTTTAATAATTGTTTCTACGTCATTTAGTAGTTTATGCCTGAAGAGGTTGAACTTTACATTCTTGCAATGCTTTATCAAATGCTGCTCTCTTTGGGGAAAACCGGATAAATAAGATTTACTAAAATTTTGCAGGCTTAAAGCATAAGTACTGTCTCCGACTTTTAAAATATTTTTCATACGAACCAACCTTTCAGAGCATTTTTAATCTTTGATATCTCTTGATTTGTTAAATTCCACCTACAAGGAATAGCTACTATAGAAGCAGTCAGATCTAAGTACTTAGGTTTTTCGCCAACAGGCAGTATATCCTCATTATAATAAATCATTGTTTCAATTCCTTTTTTCCCCATATATTTTCTAAATTCCTTTCTATTTTCAACCAATATATTGAATACAGAATAAACATGGTAAGAATCTTTATCTTCTTTTAAAAAAGGTTGTTCTCCGGTAATCAAATTTTTAAACCCCTGGGCAATTTGCCTCTGACAAGCAATTCTTTTTTCGTAATTTTTTAATTCATATAATAGAAATTCAGCTTTTATTTCATCCATTCTTAAATTCAAAGCTATACGCTCTGTCATTTTCCCATTTAACCGGCCTGATTCTATGAAAATCTTTAACTTCTCAAAGTGATCTTTATTATTTGTTACCACAGCACCTCCGTGACCATTTGTATGTAGTGGTTTTGTTGGATAAAAACTTAAACATCCTAATTTTCCAAATGTGCCAACATTTTTCCCTTTGTATTTTGCACCAAAAGACTGACAAGCATCCTCTATAAAAGGAATTCTTCGTGTTTTAGCCAATAGTTGATTTGGTTGTCCGAATAAATGCGTAATAACATTTAATTCGTTCTTGGGAAGATTGACATTATTCTTTAAAATTGTTCTCACGAAATTAATTTCATAAGATAAAAGTTTCGCCGGTTGATATGTTGCCGGAAATGTATATGGGTCAACGTTTAATGTTTTATATTCGTCTTTTAGTACCCAGTAAGCTGCAAGTAAGGCTGATGTGCCACTGTTTGTTAAAACAATATATTTGATATCTAAAAAATCTTTTATTTTTTCTTCTAACTCCTTGATTTTAATACCATCAACCCATTTACCACAGTTATATACCTTGCTTGAGTAGTTAGAGTTAAGGCGATATAGGGGGATATCAAATTGATTCTTCAAAGTCATATTAGTTTAAGTAATTTAGCCATTAATTGTAGTGCGTTAGAATCTAAAGGTTTGTAATTGTCTAATATAAAAGCTTCTCCGTATTCTGTGCCTATGGCTTTTCCTCTTAATTTGGCACATATCTCCAGCTTTTCTGTTAACCACCTCTGTCCGGTTTTATGCTCATTATTAACAGATGCATACAAAAGGAATGCTTTGATTTTTTTTTGCAAATTCTTTTTACTGATTTCAGAAACAATGTTAAAGTCGAATAAAGAAGTCATTTCTAAATCTATTTCCCCATGTAATACTGCCTGAGCTGTCCATATAGTATTACCACCGCACAAATTGCAACCACTTTGAAAATTTGCTTCAGGAACGATTCTACTTATAGTTCTATGGTCAATATGCTTATCGTTCTGATTATGAGTAATAATAATATCCGGTTTTACCCTTCTGATTTCATTAATAGTTTCTTGGATTAATAAACCTTTATCTGCCTCAACTTGCATATCCTGGAAGTTAAGGAAGTTTAAAGAGTATTTTAAATATCTGCTACATTTCTTAGCTTCTATTTCAGCTCTTTTACGTCTTACCTCTTGTTTTTCTTCACCGAAGTACGCTTGGTCATTACGAGTATAAAAAGTAACAAACACCTGATTTCCAGCAGATACTAGTTTGTCAATTGTGGCTCCACACATTATTACTTCATCATCAGGGTGGCTAAGTAAGAGAAGGATTTTCATAAACCCAAGTTTAGTCTTCTTGCTAAAATTATCAAATAATCAGGAACTTCCATCATTTTATCTACAAGAGCTTGATCATTATCTTCAGGAGTTGTAATTGGTCTGGATTCAAATAATCTAACTACTGCAAAACCATTATGATACAAACCTTCAGTATAGTCTTCTATCGTTCTATTCCCTCTGGCAAATTTAACAGGGTTTCCAAGCTCATCTTGCCATTCTTCAACATGTTCCTTACGAGTGAAGTAGCCTCCCAATGTAAATTCACCGTTACCATTATATTCTCCATGACTCCCAATAGGATGGGGGACGCTAAAAATTATTGAACCATTTCTCTTCAAAACTCTCTGTAATTCTGTACAGCCTGCGTTAAAATCGTTAAGGTTTAAAGCCATGCCAGAAATGACCATATCAAAAGTATTTGGTGCAAAAGGTAGTTGCTCTACGGCACCAAGGGAAAAGTTCACTCTACTATCTCTTATTCTTTTAAACTCTAATGCTTGTTTGATCATCTGTTCTGAAAAATCAACTCCTACCACTTTTCTTGCTCCTAATCTCTCTGCAATAAACGAATAAAAACC
This sequence comes from Patescibacteria group bacterium, assembly GCA_018816815.1. Classification (GTDB taxonomy): domain Bacteria; phylum Patescibacteriota; class Microgenomatia; order Daviesbacterales; family UBA10151; genus UBA10151. Next base: position 21,860 of record JAHIVD010000016.1, on the reverse strand, counting down.
ATAGCCGCAACCTACGTCAAGTACTGTTTTATCTCCTACTCCTTCTTGTCCCATTAGCATAGTCATATAAGGATACTCGCCATATCTTGCTTTATCTGTCTTATTGAATTTTCCGTCTGGCTCCCTAAACTCTGTGTAAAATTTTGCTAGACGATCCCATCCTCGTTACGTACTTAGTACTTCTCCGCTACTCATAATTTTTCCCTCAATTCATTGATATATTTATTACGTTCAACACAATTTGCACACTCCTGGCATGAGACTACCCTACCCTCGGCCATTTTAGCATTCCAGCAAGACACCGTCAAATCTAAAACCCCCCTTTGGTATAAAAGTTTAGTTAGATCCTGTTTACCCCTAGCCATAGTTGGAAGTAATACCCTAGTAGGTTGTAAAAAAGACCGTGATAATATACCTTCCATAGCTTGGTGATGAAAAAAATCATTATCTCCAAAAACAAAGTTATCATCTAACATATAGCCTATGGAAATTCCATCAGCGTCAATTTGTTTAGCATAAATTCCGGCAAGTACCATAAATAGAGTATTTCTTCCAGGAACCCAAGCATCCGAATCATCGACACTAGTTTGTCCCAGTAATCTGCTTCTAGTAAGTTGTTTCAATAAATCAGTTTCAATTGTCCGGGTAGGCTCAAAGCCTAGTTTTTCAGTTGAAGTCCTTACTAGATATTCTTCTGCTGCTTGAGCTGATTGGCCATACTTAATAAACAATGGCCAAATACTATATCCTTCCTGTTTTAGTAACAATCCTGCTGCGGTACTGTCTATTCCACCAGAGTAAAGAAGAACCGCTTTATGAGTTGGTTCTCTTTGTAATCCTTTTAAAAGTTCCTCATTCATTTTTGTTTTAGCTGTCTCCATATTTAACTTCCTTTCTTGAGTGTTTATTTAGTATATCCAATATTCTACCTACAACATTTACAGGACTAAACCTATTAACATATGATCTAACCTCAAGTGATTTCTTTCCACCAAGCTGTGGATTTTGGATAAAATAAATCATCTTTTTTAACGCAGCTTGATAATCTACTTCTAGATCACCGGTTGAAGTACACATTAAGTCTTCATCTCCATCAACTAATTCCGGATAGGTTAGTCTTGCAGGTACAACGGGTAGACAACCAGCTGCCAAAGATTCTGCAACCGAAAACCCAAAGGTTTCATGAGTAGCAAAACAAGGAGCTAAATAGGCTTGATTTAATAATGAAAAATATTCATCACGCGAAGGGTTAAATATAATTCTAAGAGATGTAAATTTGGCGAGAGCATCTTTAAGACTTACAGCTAGATCCTGATCCATTGTACTCCAAAAATCTGACTCGTTAAGATTAGTCGATATACCAAATTTAAGCTGAGGGAACTGAGTAGAAAGATCCTCCACCAATCTCAAAAAATATGCGGGTTTTTTGTCTCCATTAAGACGGTGATTGAAAACTATTAAGTTTTTATCTCTCGGTTCTTCATTTGTAGAAATTTTTTTACTATCCACGGGTGCTCCTACAACAAAAATCTTATCTTCATTATATCCGTCTTGTAACATAGCCTGTTTATAGTATTCTGTTGGTACAAATATAAGATCGGATTTTTCATACCACATTCTTTCTAGGTGACGAACCCATGGGGTAAAAACCGTTATCCAGTCTTCCTTAATAAAAGTACCAGTTAGACTGTAACATGCAACTAAGGGTTTTCTCTGTTTTACTACCTCGCTAACCCAGACTAATTGATCTAGTGCACATCTTAACGGGCAAGATACGAATAGAGTATCTTCATCAGAAATATCCATTTGAGAGAAACTTTCTAGTACGCGTAGTTTATGGTCAAAAACATCTTTTGGCCTATAGCCTTCCGGGCCTTTTCTCTCCGGGATAACTCTCACACTGATGCCATTTTGCATAAAACCTCCAATCATATCTGTATTGAATGTTCCCATCCAGCTGGTATCAATATCCGCAACACGGGCGTAAATTACTTCTGGTTTTTCTCTACTCATATCTTAAATATTTCCTTCAGAAAACTCTTAGTCTTATTCTCATAATCTTTAAATAAAAAATTATTATAGACACTAAATCTCAAATTATGAATTTTTACATAGTCTGATATTTCTTCAAGTGTTTCTAAAATTATTTCCAGTGTTAATCCATCGGGTTTATAGTTAATGCCGACTGTGTCCATGAATTTTTTTAGAGGCCGCCACGGCTGTTTCTGTAAAAATGAAGTGATGAGAACTCCAAAACACACCATCTCACCATGTAAGAAGCGGGGGATTTTATTTTCAATGCAGTAAGTAAAAAAATGCTCACCACCTTCTTCTGGGCGACTATTGCCGAAAAAGTTACAGAGCGTAACTTCCATGCCGAGACAGGTGATTAAAATTTCCAAACCTTTTTTTGTTCCCTTTTTTATCTCTTCTGTTTCGGAAAGTAAACTGTCTAAAATACCCTTTGCCGTAATGGCTACGGATTGAGAATAAGATTCATCTGAAGAAGCGATTCCCAGTTTATTGACATATTTCCAATCATAAACTCCCGTATAAATTGAGAGTACGTCTCCACAGCCACTAAGATGATATTTTAATGGCACTTTTTTCAAAAGCTCCCAATCCAATAAAATTCTATCTGCTTTTTTTGAAGGAACATATGTAACACAACCATTTTCCCTGATACCTGTGCAATCCACTAGAAAAGCATCTGAAGAGATGATCGTGGGGATACAAATAATCTTTAATCCCCAGCGACTTGCAAGATACCTACCAATATCAATCACTCTTCCTCCACCAATAGCATATACAACCTGAGCTTTGACATATTTAGCTGTAATTTGATTAACATCAACTTTCTGAGAAGATTGTACATAAATTATCTCTTTGAGATTAATTTGTTTTAAAAAATATTCTGCCGCTATTTTTGCATGTGGAGTAGTTAAAACAATAGCCGGTTGTTGGTCGTTATATCTTGTGAGATCACACCACTCTAATTCTGGCAAACTATAAACTGTCTTTCGCATATGTGATTACTAATTCGTGGACAGGATAAATGGGTAAAATAGGTCAACCTGTCTAAACCCATACTTAAAATATAAATCAGTAGCATGTGCTCGTATGGCGGAAGTACCTCCATCATGATAAGCCGAAGGATCTAAATTCCTTCCAAAATCCTGCACAGCCTGGGAAATTTGCACTCTTACTCTTTCTTCATGAGGAGCTTTACGGTTTAGAAAAACATCTAAGTTTCTACCTAATGTTACATCTCCTCCGTATAGTTCACCTTTTATATCATCCAGCAATGGTAACATATCATTAAATCCCTGTCTAAAGTTAGGGTGCAAAAAGGCTTGATAACCATAAAAACTTAGTAATTCAGGAGGAACGTCAAGCAGTCTTCCCTGTCTTTTATATTGGTTGTATAAAGGGGTATTCGGCTGCATCTCTAAACTAGCCACAATATTAATACTGGATTCTAATGCTTTTAGCAATCTCACTTCTTCCCATACATTTTCTTGGTCATGCCAATCTAAACCAAGAATAAGAGTCGAGGCCACATTAATACCTGCATTTTGCAGCCAATCGTATACTCTTTTCAATTCTGCTCCTTGATTTTTCCTGTAAACTTTTAGTTGCGATTCAACGCCAATATTTACTGTAGCCAGTCTTAAGTTACCTCCTGTGAGTTCATCCAGCGTATATCCTTGGATTACTTTTGACGAAGTAGTACTGATTAAATTGCATACAAATGGCAAATTCCGACAAACTTCAAATATACTTTTCCAAAGTTTAATATTACCTAATCCCTGTGGTTCAGCAATGCTGATAGTAAACTCTTTATCGTCCGGGGCAATTTGGTCATGTGATTGAATAATTGCCCCTCTAATTTGTTCTGCTGAAAAAGGAGCCGAGTAACTAGTTCCGAATTGTGCCGTCGAAGGACAAAAGTCACAACCGTACATACAACCTAAGCTACTTGCTAAAATCCCATAACTTGCTTTTTTATGCTGACCCTTATAGATAGTTTCAGAATCACTCCTCATAGTCACAGGTTTTAAGGCATCTTCTCTTCTTTCTCCCAAAATATCCCTTAGATCGCCGACTAAATCTCCCTTTACTAAATAATCAGCAAGCTCTTGAGACTCTGGGATTAATGCTCCGACCGATGCCGCTACTACCTTGACATCAGGATGAGCTCGGTGAACATATCGAGAAATTTCTCTAAATGTAGAATACCCGCTTAAATATGTTGCTATAACAACATGGCTAAATCTTGAGCTGCTTAGCTGAGCTTCAATTTCACCTAAAGAAATTGGTTCATCAATAACGCTACTCGGCGTACGTATATTCTGACTCATCCACTCTCCGGGAGCATTCCTAGCAGACCAGTTAAAACTAAAGTCAACACCAGTCCGCCTTTTTGCTGCTACGAAGTCTTCAACGAAATTATTATCATAATAAGGTTCTAGCTCTCTCTTTTTCATTAAGCCTTCAAGCCTATCAGCATCATTTACCGTATCGTAACTTGGATCTTTGGCAATGGTAAATAAAACCTCATTTTTCATCTTAGATAACACTTCCTCTAATGCGGAGTAGTTTATCATAAACTTCACATAGGATCAAAATTTCTAATTTGAGCTGGACAGTTATATTTGACAATCGTTATAATTGGTTTATTCAAATATGAAAAACAAGAACATAAGATTATTAGCCTGGTTTAATTTTTTTAGTGAGTTTAAACCTTATGCGCCTTTGGCTATTATTTATTTTTCTCAAGTTACCGGTTCTTACGCGTTAGGAACAAGCATTTTTTCTATATCTATGATATCTTCTGCTTTATTTGAGGTCCCAACGGGTATTTTATCTGATTTTATCGGGCGTAAAAAAACGTTAGTACTGGGAGCCTTTTGTGCTATTCTTTATACCTCATTCTACGCTCTCGGATTCTCTTACTGGATTTTAGTTCTCGGAGCAATAATAGAGGGAGTATCACGATCATTCTATAGCGGTAATAATGACGCTTTATTGTACGACACTTTAGTAACGTCAGGAGATGAGAAAAACTATCATCATTATTTAGGTAAAATATCTTCAACGCTTCAATTATCAGCTGGAATTTCTGCCTTAATTGGAGGTATTGTGGCCGGTATGTATTTCCCAGGTATATTTTGGCTTTCGGCATTTTCTCAAATTGTAGGTTTTACCCTTTCTCTAAAGATGACTGAACCTAAGTTTCATGGAAATGAAAGCGGAAATGTTTATAATCATTTGAAAGAATCCATAAAGTGCTTCATACAAAATCCAAAACTTCGCTTATTAAGCATCTCAACTATTTTTGGTTACGGATTTTCAGAATCAGCATATCAATTTAGAAGTACTTTTTTTGCTATGGTTATACCTTTTTGGTTAATAGGAGTAGTTGCGATGATAACTGATTTTGGCGCAACCTTAGGATTCTTTATAAGCGGAAAGGTTATAGATAAATTTGGTAGTTTTAAAATTATGCTATTCGGAAGTATTTATAATAGGATTATTGGTTTTACATCTTTAATCCTTGCATCGCCCATTTCTCCGTTTCTTATGGCTACACCCGCTTTTCATTATGGGGTTTCCACTGTAGCAAAGAATACTTTAATGCAAAAAGAATTTACCGATCGTCAAAGGGCTACCATGGGATCGCTTAATTCTTTTGCCGGAAGTTTATTTTTGGCAGTAGTATTTCTGGGAATTGGTTTAGTAGCGGATAAATTAACTCCTATAAAAGCTTTAATAATTATAGAAATGTTTATGATGTTTAATGTTTTTATATACTGGAGGTTATTTAAGAATTATCAGAAAAAATAGATCATATGATAGAAATTAGTCCTATTACTCTTTCAGATATAGTTCATCACACCTTTGGGCAAGATGTTTCGATATTAGAAATTTCCCGAATAAAACATGCAACTACAAATACTAATTTGAGCTTATCGCTACAGGGTCGAAGAGAAAGAATACATCTAAAAATTTTTGAAGGAGACGATGCTGAAATAAAAGGAGCTAAAGAGGTATTCGCTTCTCAAACCCTTTCTCGCCATACTCATATTCCCACACCACATTTAATAGCATATGACAATTCAAGAAGAATAACAGAACAGATATATATACTCCAACAATCCATCCAGGGTATAAACTTAGGAGAGGCATATCCACATCTGGATACAGTTAATCAAGCTTCTATCGCTGCTAGTTTAGGTCAAATGGTTGCTGAATTACATAATGTTGAATTACCAAGGTTTGGCGACAGAGTACATGACTTACAAATTGGGGATTTTGATTCCTGGTCAAGTTATTTTCTACAATCATTTGCTGAAAATCTTGAGTGGTGTTTACAACATAAAATCCTTGATAGTTCATTAGCACTTAGTATTCAAAGACATATTCAACGGTGGGGCAGTATTTTACCAGATAAAGTACCTCCTTCTTTTGTACATAATGATCTGAGTCCTGGAAATATATTAGTTGACCGTAGCTTAACTGGACAATGGCAAATTACAGGATTATGTGACTTTGAAAGTATTATAGCAGGACATAATGAGTACGAATTTACTAAACCGTTCCGGGAAATGTTTCAAATATTACCAAATATTAAAGATCCTTTACTTGCAACATATAATGAAGTACATTCGCTCTCTACTCTTTTTGAAGAAAGAATAGATAAATTATATAAAATCTACGAAATTGTAGATTTTTTAGTTTATGGTACTATGCATAAAATGGATCAAGAAGTCGGAAGCAACATACAAATTATCAGAAATACTTTAACACTCTAATGTTATTCATAATCAAACTCCTCTTTCAGCACCCCATAACTCTACATGTAGTCTAGGCATAAGTCGCCAACCACGAGATTTTACTTCTTCAACTACTGCAAGTCCGTGTTTTCTAACCTCTTCATGGGTTGAACCCTCGGGCATAATGATTATTTTTGACTGGTCTAAGGGCGTATCTCGAACAACCTCATCAATTTCTCCAAAATCTGCAGGACTCTGTACCACAAATTTAAAACTTGTAGCAGGAAGTCCGTTCAATATTCGCAAAGCTTGCGATCTATATCTAGCTACCCTTAGGTTTCCAGAATTTTCAAGCTTCGGTGATACATTAAACTGAACTCGTTCTTGTAACTCTGGTAACGGTTCTATTGTACCAGTTGTTTCAATTTCAACATCCCAATCAGGCATTTGTTGTAATAGATTTGCAACATTTCTTTGCTGAAGTAGTGGTTCCCCTCCTGTGACTATCAGACGTCTGACAGGAAAACGGGTAATCTTTGCCACAGCTTGTTCTATACTCCAATCTTGTGCTTCTTGCCAAAATTGGGAGATACTGCGGTCCCATGTATATCTTGTATCGCACCAACTGCATTGTAAATTACAAAAATGTAATCTTAGAAAAACAGCCGGTTTCCCGATACTCTGTCCCTCTCCTTGCAGACTAAAAAAAACTCCATCTCCTGAAACTTTAAATTGGTTTGGTTTTATTTTTAGTCTGGTTTTTTCGTCAATGGTAGGTTGATAAATCTCTATCATTTCTTCCACCATTTTCTCCTTTTGTCCCTCTACAGATAACAAAACTGGCAGGAGTCTCCCATAATTTAATTTCATAAAGAGGCAAGTCTTTCTCCAGTTGTTTCCAGATCCAAGTAACTATATTTTCAGCGGTAGATTGTTTAATAATCTTATTGATGAAAGTATGATCAAGTTTAGATATAATTTTTTCCGTAACAATCTTTTTCAAATCTACAAAATCAAATACCATTCCATTATTGCCAACAGGACCAGAAAGTATAACCTGAAGTTTATAAGTATGGCCATGCAGATTGGCGCAAAGACCTTTATAATTTAGTAATTTGTGGGCAGCATCAAAAGTAAACTCTTTAGCTATCAACATTTTCAGATTCCTTCGTAGTACTGTTGCTTATCAACTTAGCGTATGCATTATGATTGTGTATTGATTCATAACTTTCACACTCCACAGTAAAGGATTTAATCCCGTCAATTTTTTTTAGTTTTAATGCAACATCACGTACAATGTCCTCCACAAATTTTGGATTCTCGTATAATTTTTCGGTTACGTATTTTTCATCTGCTCTTTTTAATAAAGAATAAATTTCACAACTTCCTTCTTTCTCAACTAATTTAATTAAGTCTTCTATCCAAAATTCCCTTAGAAAATCTACATTGACAGTGACAATCGCTCTTTGATTATGTGCGTTAAATTTGCTAATTGCTTTACTGCAAGGACAAAGTAATGATACAGGAATCTTTATCATCAATCTCTGTTCATAGTCTAGAGAATTAACTTTAGAGAGTAGATTACACTGATAATCGACAAAACTATATTTTTTCGACACAGGAGACCGCTTCTTTAATAGGTAAATAAAAGATATTTCCAAATAGACATTTTCAGCTTTAAGTTCCTTTTTAGCTTCGCTCGCAATATGTTTTAGTTGTTGGAAAGTTAAATAATTATGACAATTTCTATATAATATTTCGACAAAACGGCTCATGTGAGTACCTCTACTATGATGAGATAAATCGGTAAAAAAACTAATAAACCCTGTTGTATTTTGTGATTTACCGGATTTTGTAGGGATTAATAGAGGTAAAGCAATATTTTTGATTCCTACCATCTTTAATGATACACGTCTAGTATCCTTCTGATTTTGTATATCAATCATGTTATTAAAGTAGGGTATTTCTTATATGTTTGCAAGCAGACTTGGATTTTATTACAAAGCAAGACTTTTGTCAAACGTTGTTGTGATTGTGTGAATTGTTAAGTAAAAGGGTGCTAAAAATCTTAGATTTGTATTTGGATAAAACTTCCAACCTGCAATCTTCAGGGAGAAAATAGAGCGCCCCGTCTTCTATCCGTTCCATACCCTGAGGTTCCCTCATTATTTTTAGCTGTAACCATTTAGCCAAATTCTCTATTCTTGTCATTACGAGGAGCGAAAACGACGAAACAATCCCGATTAAATCAAGATTGCCACGGTCGCCACGGCGACCTCGCAATGACAAATCAGAAGAATTATCAATCCAGTTTGGCAAAAATTTAAAAGCCCATTCATTATCTGCTAAATATTTTGAATAAACTCCGTCTCTGCGCCACAAGGGCCGCATCTGTAATACTTCATGCGCAACAAAAATATCTTTGTTCTTCTGCTCTAATTTATCTTCTTCAAGCAAGATATTAATACAGAGTTTTCCGGCAATTTTCCGACCCGTCTCTCCTCTTTTTCTTCTTTGTCCGGCAAGAGACAGTAGTCCTAATGCCAACAATCTGCTGATCCATAAACGGTTTTTGCTTGTGACAATCAATAAATCTATATCATCCCTTTTTCCGGCATTTTCCATGGCCAAAGCGCCGGACACCCCGACCATCTTAATCCAGGGAATTAACTTTAAAGTTTGGCAAAGAATTTTCGCTTTCCGGAAATAGTTTTTTGACTGTTTTTCTCTACGAATTCTTTTAACGACTAAGTCATTTTTTCTTCGCAAAAAATAAAAATTCCCTTGATTCATAATTCTTGATTCCTGATTCAATTTCCTCAATGCTTTCTCTATCTGTCGCAATGTGACTTTGCTGTTTACCTGCCGTAGCTTTAGCGAAAGTGGGCCAATTAACCATTTATGAAGCTCGTAAGTGTTTAGCGGATAATCAAAAATATCGGCATAAATTAGGGTTTTTAGAATAGCTTTATCCATGTTTGTAATTTAGCATATTAATTTTTATTCTGCATTGAATTAGAAATTAGAAATTTTCAGAGTATAATATCAGACATGCTCCATTTTTTAGACAACTATCCATTAGAATATATGACTACATTATCCATCGGTGGTCCTACCAAAAAATTTGTCAAAGTTAAAACAGAGGAAGAATTAATTAAAGCCATAAAATATGCCAAAGACCAATTAATGCCTTACCTGATAATTGGCGGCGGCAGTAATTTACTGGTATCAGATGAAGCAATAGATTGTTTAGTAATTAAAAATGAAATAAATGGAATATCGGCAACTCACCCTCGAGGTGAAAAAATGCGATTACATCTCAGGGGTATAATGGTAAGTACTAAAAGCGGTACTCCTTTGCAGAAACTTGTCAATTACACCATCCAGCATGGACTCTCCGGCTTACAGAAACTCACCGGCATCCCGGGAACTGTTGGCGGGGCTGTTTATGGCAATGCAGGGGCTTATGGCCAATCAATCTCCGATCATATAATTAAGATTGCTACTCTAAACCCTGACAAACTAACAATCGAACAATTCAACAACCCGCAATGCTGGTTTAATTATAGGGATAGCATTTTCAAGCAAAACAAATACGCCATTTTGGAAGTTATTTTTCAGCTGAAAAAAGGTGATCCAAAAGCCTTGCAACAGGAAGCTAAAGAGATTTTAGCAAAAAGACTGGTGAGATATCCACCTGATATTAAATGTTCAGGCAGTTTTTTCAAAAACTTAATTGTTTCTGAAATTCCCCGGGGGATTTTAAAAAATATCCCGCCGGAAAAAATAGTTTACGGCAAGATTCCTGCCGGCAGTTTGCTGGAAGAAGTCGGAGCCAAAGGACAAAAATTGGATGGAATCGAAATTGCCCCTTACCATGCAAATTTGTTTATAAATAAAAACAACGGAACAGCCAAAGCTTTTTATAATTTAGCCAAAACTTACGCAATTAAAGTAAAAAATAAATTCGGAATTAAACTGGAACCTGAAGTCCAACTAATAAATTTACCGAAAATTCTAGAATAAATAGTCTAATAGAACTGGTAAACTATCTTCATTAAAATGTCTTTTACTGTGTTCTATTAAAATTTGAGCCCCTAATTTTTCTTCAAAAAGTTTTTTATTTTTTTCAAGCGGCACAAAAGGATCATTGTCGGAAAATATCGCTATAAAAGAATCAGCTTTAGTTTTTACTTTATCTAAATCAAGAGGGACATCAAGCCATGGTTGAGCAATACGTTGTTCCTCTTCTGTTAAGCCTGTAAGATACCGACCAAATCCTGCTACTAATATCACCTTCCCGACTTTTTGATCTTTTGGTTTTCTCTCCAGAAAACGCAGAATTGCCTGACATCCCATACTATGCCCAATTAATATGTCTGTTGGTTGCAGCTTGCCAATAACGTCACCAAGGCAAGGAATCCAGTTTTCTATTTTTGGATAATCAGATAAAGGCATAGCTGGAACTATTACTTCATACCCTCTGTTTTCAAATTCTAATTTTGCCCATGGCATCCAACCATTCTGTGGACTACCTCCCCAACCATGAATAATAATAACTCTTTTATTCATTTAATTTATTAGCCATTACTTTAAATCTTTTAGATTTTCTTCTACAATTTCTGCCTGTCTAATAATTTTTCTTAAAGTTCCCTCTGGAATTGGTTTGGGGTGAACTGCTACTTGGGTCCATCTGCCATCAGGGCGAGTCAACCTTACGTGACTTCCCTTACCTTTCCCCTGTTTGAATCCAAGATTTTCTAAAAACTTAATAAGCCTGAGCGGTTTTACATTGCGTGGTAATTTACTCATGCAGCAACAATTCTTACATTAGCAAGAACCTCAACTTGTGCAGTAGTCACAACCTGTTTTTCGATATTATCCACGGGAATTTCTTGTCCTTTATCTTTTAAGCATTCTATGGCAAGTGCTATACCATCCTTAATGCTTTTTAAAACCTCATCAATTGAATTCCCGTAATCAGCCACATCCAAGGTTGGACAATAAGCATTGTAGACAGTTTTTTTATCCATCTTCTCTGGTTCAATAATGATTCGATAATTTAAGACTTGTTTTTGCATGAGCTTATTTTAACACAAAACTACTTTTTGAGAAGCATTCTTGCATATCTTCTTAATACTCTCTCTGTAGGTCTTACAAAATTCACTGTCAGCGCCAGCTTTGTTACCCATTCTAAATGGTGTTCTCTAATCTCATCTTTGCCAGTTTCTAAAAATTCTAACCCTCTGGCTGTTTGATCTTCATACCATCTTCTCCAGAAAGTAACCGCTTTGCAAGCTCTCTTTTGCTTTGCAAGAATACTTGTTTGCTTTTATATCCTTGCGGCAAAAACTTATCTCCATCAGCTATATCATCGATATGCCTCAACCAAAAGTAGGCGGATTTAATTAGCCTCGCCCTGGCCGGCTCTATCAAACCATATACCCACATACCCGCAAATATAATCCATACTGAGTAAAACCTCTTACACCTCTAGTCCTCGTAGTTTCCCATGCTATAGATCGCTGAAGCACTCTTGCTTGTGGGTGGTGACAAATCTCAGGATGGACAACAAGATAGGACAAGCCTACAGATCCTTGCTCTTTCATTAATAGTTTATTCTATTCATCCAATTTATGTGCTTCGTTTAGACCCTCCTCATTGAACTGCGTTGAAAAGAAAGTATCAATCATTTCTTTAGCTATTTCTTCTTTAGTATTAACCAAAGCCATACACAAAATATTGGCATTATCCCATTTTCTGGCTAACCTGACTATTTCACTGCTCCAACACAGAACAGCTCTTGCTTTTTTGATTCTATTGGCTGCCATGCAAACCCCTGTTCCGCTCCAGCAAAACAGTATCCCTTTTTCCACTTTTCCTTCTACCACCATAAAAGCAGATTCCTTGCCTATTTCTACCCATTTATCAAAAGATGAATCACCTAAAGCACCCAGCAGTATTAATTGATGTCCTTGGGATTTTAAATAATTTACAACAAAATCAGTTAGTTTGGTCCTTTCGTCAGAGGCAACTACAAGCTTCATAGTTATTTTCCATCCGGAGCGGATACAGGTCTGATGTATTTACCAATCACTTGCTTTACTCCTTGATCCACTGTTTGCAAAGCTGTTTGCGGGTTAGTTCCTACCAGAACAGCGTTAATCCCATCTTCAAAATATTTAATCATCTCATCATTAATCCCATTATCAAAAGTTTTTGAAGCAAGATACCAAAATTTATAACTTGGGCCTTGAGAAACAAAAGCTCCAACTATCGGATCTGGAAACAACTCTGCTGACAGGCTCATCTGCGAGTACGGCTCACCAAATAATCTTACCTTTGCAGCTTCCTGATAAGCCAACCTCTCAGCTTCCACAGAAGTCAAATACTTAACAAACTTCCAAGCTTCAGATGTGTTTTGTGATTTAGCAGATACAACAATACCCCAAAATGTAGCCCAAGACACATTTCTCCCAGATAGTTGCGGTACCGGAATAACTTTAAATTTTAAATTTGGATTCATCACTCTTAATTCATGCGCTCTCCAAGAAGGCGCAAAGTAAAAACCTAACCTACCTTGAGCAAACATATCAGTAGATTTAGGTAAATTTGCATCCCATGTTTTACTTCTAGGATTAATCACAAAACCAGTGTAAAACCGCAGTACTTCTGCAACTTGCGGTGTGGCTAGATTGTTTAAATCAACAGTTGGCTGCTGCATAAGCAAAAGCCCTAAAATATCAGACCAGTGGTCTACATTGCCGGCTGTTCCCAGTGCCGCACCAGCCGCCTGCACACCACTTGCATCCCTTACTGTCATTTTTGTTGCAGAATCTATGAATTCCTGCCAGTTTTTTGGAGGCTCTCCTCCTACTGCATTTAACATCTCTTCATTATAAAAAAGAGCTAAACCGTCTATTCCACCAGGTGCGCCATAAATCTGATTGCCGCTGACAAAACTATCACTGGCCACCGGATAAAACATATTTCTATAATCAGCCAGGTTAAATACATCTGACGGAGCAACAGCTAAATCCGGTTGGAACATTGGTAACCAGGAATTGTGGATCATAAAAACATCCGGCCCAACGCCTTCCCTGATTTGTGTTTGAACCCGGGTTCTGTAATTTATTGACGACTCCCGTTCATGTTTAATAGAAATATTCGGGTGTTGTTTTTGATATTCTTCAATCAGCGGCTTAATCAAGCTTTCGTCCTCCCAAAGCCCCCAAAAAGTCAGTGCAATTGGACCCTGGGTTTTAGATTTGTTAAAAAGTTCAATATTTGGTCCAAATTTCCAAAATAAAAATCCAAAAACTATACTCAAAGAAAGAACGATAATTATGATTTTTTTCATAGTCAGCGAAGTTTACCCTAACTTTATCAAAGGGTTCACCGCATATCTTTTAAATTATACTCTAAAACGCTACAATACCCGCATGGCTAAATCGAAAAAGACTTCATCTGCTATTGCGTATTTTTTAAAGAAAAATCTCTTATCAATTATTTTATCTGCGGTGCTTTTTTTCTTAATAGCTATTACTTATCAGGTAATTATGGCTGATAAATATTACCCCTTAACTTTTATAGGCAATATAAATATATCTTTTTTTACTCAGGGTGAAGCTGCAAGAATAGTACAGGCAAATTTCCAACAAAGAACCCAAACAAAACTAACATTTAATTCGCCTCAAGGCACCTATATTATTGATCTTGCTACATCTTCTGCCAATTTAGATTATACTAAACTCAGCGAGACTTTCAGCAATAGTCATGACCGACCACTGCAGAATCATATCAAACTTGAAATACAAAGCCTTTTTTTTCCAGTAAAAATTACTCCCAAGATTACTCTAAATTTAGATAAACAATTGGAAACTATTGCTCTTGCTGTAAATAAACAACCTCAAGATGCTAAGTTATTTTTTGATGAAACACCCAACGAAGAAGGTACCCCGTCTGCTCGTATTCAAATCAAAAATAGTACTAACGGTTTTGTTTTGGATAAAGATAAAATCTTATATGAAGTAAAAGATTATCTACTGTTTGAGCAGTACCAATCCTTGCTGCCTTTAAAAACAACTCATCCAAAAATCACCACCGAACATGTTCTAAAAGCTAAAAAAGCATTGGAAAAGTTAGAAGATAAACCGTTAAAATTAACCTTCCAGGCCCGCAGCTGGATAATTGATACAAAACAACTTTTAACATTATTGGATCTTCAAACCGGACAAGATTTGCTTTTGGATAAAGAAAAAACTTATCTATATTTAGAAAAAATTGCTTCTGAAATAGATCAACCAGTCAAGGAAGGTTTGTTTGAATTTAATCCAACAACTCAACGGGTAAATGCTTTTCAACCTTCAAGCGAAGGAAGAAAACTTAACCAAGATAAAGCTTTTCAATTGATCAACGAAGCACTATCAAACAATCAAAAGCTTGTTGCTTTACCAGTCAGCATCACCAAACCTAAAATAGAAACTGCTGATATAAACAGTTTAGGTATAAAAAAACTACTGGGCCGGGGGATTTCTAATTTCGCTGGATCAATTACAAACAGAATTTATAATATCGGCTTAACTGCCTCTAAAATTAGCGGCGTATTGATACCTCCAGGACAGACTTTTTCTTTCAACCAAACAATCGGCGATATTACAGCTGCAACAGGTTTTAAACAAGCCTATGTAATCAAAGGGGGAAGAACTGTCTTAGATGACGGTGGCGGTGTTTGTCAGGATTCCACCACTCTTTTCCGGGCTGTCTTAAATGCCGGACTGCCAGTAGTTAAACGGACCGCTCACGCATACAGAGTCGGATATTACGAACAGGGTTTTCCTCCTGGACTGGATGCTACTGTTTTTTACCCAAGCGTTGATTTTCAGTTTAATAATGATACCCCTGCCCATATTTTAATCCAGGCATATACTGTTGGTAACACTTTATACGTTGATTTGTACGGCACCGGAGACAACAGAATAGTAAATATCACCGAACCTGTAATTACTAATCAGACCCCTCCGCCTCCTGACCTGCGCCAGGACGATCCAACCTTACCAAAAGGCACAGTTAAACAAGTTGATTGGTCAGCTTGGGGAGCCAATGTATCTTTTAAAAGAACTGTTGTGAGAAACGGGGAAACTATCATCAATGAAACCTGGAAATCTTTCTTTAAACCTTGGCAAGCTGTATATCTTGTAGGAACAAAGGATTAAACGTAAAATACAGCCAAAACGCTCCGGACTCTTACCGGAATAAATTGAAATTATGGAAGGACAAAATGGAAGAAAATAAATTTATTCGTCAACAAACATGGACCCAAACAGTAGTATCGCAACATGCAATTCATGCTACTCTTTCAGGTCTTGAAGTAAATGCCTTGATCCTATTTGCTACATTTTACAGAAATGGGTTAAATAGTGTACAGAAAACGCTTTTTGTATTCTCTCTCGCATTGATATGTATCTCTGTTTGGTGCATTATCTGGATGGTTAACCATGAAAGAAGAGAAGCATACGATCCTAAACAAGTAACAAGCAAAGATCGAGAAAGCGAGAACCGCGTTAGAGCAATGCTTAACATTGCAAACGGAGTATCCGTGATTCTTATCTCTCTTTTGCTAGCAGTTTCAGTAATATGTAGCAATTAGTTTACAAAAATTATGGTCTAATGCCGAAAGAAAAAATATTAGCGGATGGGATTTCTAACCCTCTTTTTCAATCTCTTCCGAAATTTTTAGGAGCTAATATACTTGGTTATGCGAACCGATATCTAAAAATAGAACTAACCTCTTTGAGATTGGTAAATAGACAACTCTTACATCGCCACTGATCCAGAAAGCCCGAAGGTGATTTTTCTTTCCTGTAAGAGCATGATCTTTCAATAAAGGATTTGTAGGATCTGTCTTAAATAGATCTATTCTTTCAGTAACCTTTTGAACTAATTTGGCCTTATTTGCAATACGTTTTTTGTAGGATTTGACAAACTGAGAATGAAGTTCAGTCTTCACTATTTAAATACTCCATTAAGGATTTTGTATCAGAAAATGTTTTTGTTTTTACCTTTCCCGTTTCTACATCCTCAATCATCTTTGCGTAACGTTTATCGTTCTTGTCAGAAAGAGTGACAGTTTCTTCAAACATAATGTCGATCTCTCCTCCTGCGATTTTATTCAGGAAAAGCCTAACTATCTCCTGCAAAGAAGAAAAGCCCATTTTTCCCGCTCTAGAGGCAGCCTGGTTTCTGATATTTCTATCAATAGGAACCTGCAGAATAGTATTTTTCATAACATTATCATTATAATGTTTTAATAATATTTGTCAAGACTTCCTATAAACCCCGGCAGAGTATATATAATTATTTAACATACACTAATTGTTATGACCTACTCTTCTGCTTTTGAAAATATTATGGATTATCCGGGCAAAAACCCTACAACTTCCAAGATCACAATCTGGTGTATAATATGGTTATGGTTATCAATTGGACACATATCTATAAAAGATATAAAGGCCTTTGGGTTGCTTTAAAAGACGACGAAGTCTCTATTATCGCAAGCGGCAAAACAGTCAAAGATGTAATGGAAGAATCCAAAAAAGAAGGCTTTAACGCTTCTCTTCTTTTCAGGGTTCCCGCTAGAATCATCCCATAAATTGGAGCTTTTTAACCTGTGAAATTCAAATACCACAAATTTAATCTTTCTCCTCCATCAAATTTTTTCGGTAAGCTAATATTGAAACCAATAATCCCTTTAAAGGTCTCAAGAACAGGTGCAATCTTGCAATACGCAGCATTGATTGATTCAGGAAGAATTAATCTAGAAATTGGCGGTATTCAGTTTAAAACAGAGGTGGGTTTTTCGATTTATTCTCTGTAAAACTTAACTTCCAAAAAGGAGATATTGAAATTAAACCCAGATAAATATGTCTATATAGATATATAATGGAGTTGAAAAAGTATGATTACAGTAACCGGATCCTTAGCTTTTGATAATATCATGAATTACCCAGGCAGATTTGCCGACCATATCATGCCGGATAAAATTCACCAAATCAATTTATCTTTTTTAGTCACCACATTAAAAAAACAAAGAGGAGGCACTGCTGGAAATATTGCCTATAATTTAGCGCTTTTACAAAATCCTGTTTCAATAGTAGGCATGGCTGGAACTGATTTTTCAAAGTATGCCAAATTCCTGCAGGATTCAGGCGTTGATATTTCAAATATCCAAACAGCTAAGGATAATTTAACATCTTCTGCTTTTATAATGACTGACTCTTCAGATAATCAAATTGCAGCTTTTTATCCTGGAGCAATGAAACACGCTAACCTGCTCTCATTGAAGAGAATCAAAACCGATTTTGTAGTAATTTCCCCAAATAATCCTCAAGCTATGATCCGTTTTTGCCGCGAGTGCCAAACACTAAAAATTCCATATATGTTAGATCCTGGTATGCAGCTTCCAGCGCTTAACGCCAACGACCTCAAGAGCATGTTAAATTGTGCAGCTGTCTTAATTGGCAATGATTACGAAATTGCTCTTTTGAAAGAAAAGCTCTCTTTGAGCGAAAAGCAACTGCTTGATCAGGTAGAAATCTTAATCACAACCTTAGGAGAAAAGGGATCGTTAATTCAAACAAAAGAGAAGAACTTGCAAGTAGGTTCTGGCAAAATTACCCAGGTTGTAGACCCCACAGGCGCAGGTGATGCGTACAGAGCCGGGTTTTTAACTGGTCTTTCAAAAGGACTTGATTTACAAATTTGCGGACAAATGGGTTCTATTGCTTCTTGTTATGCGATAGAAAAATATGGTACAACTTCTCATACATTTTCTCTTGAGGAATTTAAAGAAAGATATAAAGAAAATTTTGGAGAAACGCTGGAATTGTCATCGAATGCTTGACATGGAATCTTTAAATTAATTAATAGTTTATTTATATAGATTCCCGCTTTCTCGGAAACAACAAAAAGAAAATATGAAATCTGATATTAAAGATCACAATTTAGCTAGCAAGGGCAAGTTACGGATTGAATGGGCGCAGTCCCAAATGAAAGTGCTCAATCTTATAAAAAAGCGGTTTAAAAAAGAAAAACCTCTTAAGAATGTTACACTCGGAGCTTGTCTGCATGTCACATCTGAAACTGCTAATCTTATGATTGCTTTAAAAATTGGCGGAGCGAATTTAGCTCTTTGCGCTTCAAATCCGCTTTCTACCCAAGACGATGTAGCAGCCTCATTAGTGAAGGATTTTGGTATCCCAACTTTTGCCATTAAGGGAGAAGACAAGGATACCTATTACAAACACTTAAACCAAGTTATGGACTTCCGTCCCCAGATTACCATGGACGATGGAGCAGATTTAGTAACCTTGCTTCATACAGAAAGAAAATCCCAACTTGAAAAGGTTATCGGTTCTACTGAAGAAACTACTACCGGAGTCACCAGACTCCGGGCTATGTTAAAAGACAAAACATTAAAAATCCCTGCTATTGCGGTCAATGATTCAAACACCAAACATATGTTTGACAACCGTTACGGCACAGGCCAATCAACTGTTGATGGAATAATCCGGGCTACCAATGTACTTTTGGCCGGCAAAAAATTTGTGGTTTGCGGCTATGGTTGGTGCGGAAGAGGTTTAGCTCAACGGGCCAGAGGAATGGGGTCACTAGTAATCGTCACAGAAGTTGATCCACTCAGAGCTCTGGAGGCTACCATGGATGGATACGATGTTATGCCAATGAATCAAGCCATTAAAATTGCAGATATTATTTGTACTGCTACTGGTAATAAAACAGTTCTCTCTGTAGAACATTTTAAGAAAATGAAAAACGGTACTATTGTAGCTAATACCGGACATTTTAATGTAGAACTTGACTATGAAGGACTTATTAAAATCGCTAAAACTAAAAGATTGCTGCGGGATAATTTGGAAGAAATCACCCTGGAAGGGGGTAAAAAAATCTTTGTGTTAGGAGAAGGCAGGCTGATTAATTTAAGCGCGGCAGAAGGCCATCCGCCTGATGTCATGGACATGTCTTTTGCCAACCAAGCCCTGGCTGCAGAATTTCTGATGCAAAATAAAGGCAAGCTCAAAATAGGAGTTTACACAATCCCCAAAGAGCTTGACGATATGATTGCCAAGTTAAAACTGGAATCCTTAGGCATTTCTATAGACACCCTCACCGAAGAACAAAAAAGATATCTGACCTCCTGGAACGAAGGAACATAAGTTTATAACTCTTCACTTTTTATCATAGCCGTTCTCACAGCATCTAAACTATTCACAGCATTCCGCACAAGCTGTTTTCTGCTGTCGCTTAATAACCCATACTGACATCTTAAGCTTCCAATTATTTCAGATAAGACTCCCGGATCACTATGTGCAATACCGCATAATGCCAGAGCAAACGATCCTCTTCTATCCACTGTAAAGGTCGTAGGAGCTTTCTGTATTACTAACGCTCCACCATCAGGATTTATGCTGATTGTTGTTACTGGAACCGTCAAATCAATAGTGGTTTCGTTAATATCAATAACGATTCCACCGTTTCTACTTTCAACTGACATTTTAATATACACCTCCTTTCATTAAAAAAACCTCTCCTTTTCAGAAGAGGTACAAAAAATTGTTTGAGTCAAAACTTCGACCCCGAATCCTCCCTTGAAAGGGTTTGGGTGGAGCACCGTTCCGCTAGTGCCGGACGGTTGCTGGATGGATCAATGAGCCAAAACTCTCCCCATCACTCTTGATTAAATATTTAGTTGTAATTTGATACTAAAAAAGTATAGGAGTTTTGTCAAGTTTTATTATAACAATATCTAAATTGGTTGGAGATTTTTTAAGATTTAAAAAGCTACAAAATAGTTGTCTTCAAAATAACGACAGCTGTATATTTCTTTTGTGTATTTCTTTATAGTATTAAATATAGCAAGTAAAAATTTAGCTTTGTTGCAAACTGTTCAAGCAAAGTTGCACACATTAATTGCTCAAGCAATATTAACTTAATGGATCCAGAAAATAGATGTCTTTTTTATATGCTTCATCTGAAAACTGAAACTGCCCTTTACCGTCAATTACTGCCTGGTATTTTTTGCATTCACTGCACTGATTTTCACCCTTAATACAAACCCACTCGTTTTTCAAAAGCGCTTCCTCTATAACCTTAACCTTTCCTTTTATCCATTCAAGTTTTCCCTCCAATGAGTCAAGCACAGCCTCTTTTACCGCGCTATCTCTATCCAGATACCAATAGCTTATTCTTGAAACAGGTTTTTCAAAATTTGATTCTGCCAAAATTCCGTAAATATAAAGCTGAGTTAAATCGTCCTGATCTTTCGTCCCTGTTTTAAAATCAAGAACATGCAAACTACCATCTTGAAGCTCTCCTATGAAATCTGCTTTACCTGTTAAAACAGCTTTATCATCCAGCCAATATCTTAAAAAGTCATACGCTGGGATATTTTTCTCCAAAATCCCTTTATTTTTATAGAAATTATCAAGCATGTCCAAGCCACGTTTGCCAAAATCTCCCTCTTCTTTGCGTGTAGCAAATCCCCCTCTTTTGCCTTGATATTTTAACCAACGGTTACGGTACAGCTTTATCACCTCATCAAAAGAAGCAGTTCTGCCTGTTTGCAAATACCACTTGATGGCATCGTGAACCAATGAGCCTAGTGTCATAGCAGATGCGGCAATCTGCAGTCTGTATCCTGATTTAGGATCACGGTATCTGTTTTTCAAATAATAGGAGCGGGGACAGTTAGTAAAATCCTTTAACCCAGTATATGAAACCCACAAAGCATCTTTAACAAATCTATACTTTTGTTTAGCAATCATCCTCAAATTTTACCCCCAGAACTTAAAAATTACCAGCTTGGAATATGTCAGTACATTGTCAGTACATGTTATGATATAATCATTTTATATGAGAAAAGTGTTTAAAAATGGTAATTCATTAGCAGTAACAGTACCCAAGGCTTACGCCCACCAACTCAGCATCAGGGATGGATCTATTATTGAGTGGAAAAAAACAAAACAGGGCCTTGTTCTGATACATCAAAAAAATACTAAGACCACAGGT
>JAHIVD010000015.1 GCA_018816815.1 Patescibacteria group bacterium | reverse complement strand
TTTTCTCTTTCTCTAATTCTTCCGTCAACTCCATGTATATACACTGCTGTACCTTGACTTCTGGCAATGATTTTAGCTCGTTTTATAGCTTCTTCCTGTGTGCTGAATGTTCCGAGTGGTCTTTGTACACCACCGCGTATTACTCTCCATAAATCATCTTTATATACAACATGATGATCTTGCCTGCCTCCCTCAACCGCTTCTTTATATGCTTTTACCTGAGGATCATTCTGATCTGTTTTATAAATAATTCTTTACATATTATTTTTATTACAAAGCAACAAATTAACTTAAGTCCCCAACAAATCCATAAAAGGAAAAATGGGTGGACACTGTAGGATTTGAACCTACGGCCCCCTCGATGTGAACGAGGTGCTCTGCCACTGAGCTAAGTGTCCGAACTAACAAATTTTACCATTCCGCCTCTTGCTTCACAACCGAAATCTTTGATATATTCAATTAAATGGAACCTGATCTTTATACTGACCTCCCCAAGAAAAGTTTTCTTGCTGGTTTAGGCAACCATTTTGTCGAATTCTTTCAAACAATAGTAATTTTCGGGGCAATATTTGCCTCGATTTATTTATTTATCGCACAATTTCATAAAGTATCCGGCAATTCAATGGTACCAACCTTTCAAAGTAACGATTATCTAATTACAGAAAAAGTTAGCTATAGATTCAGGGATCCAAAAAAAGGAGAAGTTATTGTTCTAAAAAATCCCAGGGATGAAAGTCAGGAGTTTATTAAAAGAATTATTGCTGTACCTGGTGATTCTTTACACATAAGCAAAAACTCTCTTTTTATTAACGGTCAGAAGGTAAACGAGGATTTTCTGCCACCTGATACTCAAACTATGTCCGGCGCCTTTATAAAAGAAGACAGTATTATTAAAGCAGGGGACAATCAATACTTTGTTTTTGGAGATAACAGGAATAATTCTTCTGATTCCAGAAATTGGGGTCCGATCACAAAAGAAGAAATCGTTGGAAGAGCGTTTTTTAGATATTACCCAATACCTGATATTGGTTTGCTAACCAATGAATAGCTAGCTTGCCTTTAATCTAAAATACCCTACAATTGCCTCACGTAATTCCCGTAAAACCGGTGCTGTTTTGCCGGGATCACCTTCAATAGTTAACTCCAGCTTGGCCCTTTTTCCGGTCAAATGGCATTTAGTCTTTGATTTTCCTGCTACGGAAGTTAGGACGCTGCCAATATCCGACTGTATTTTTTCAACTTCTTCAGCAATTATCCGCATGGAAGGAACATCTCTCATTTTTCTCGGACCAGTACCCATTTTTGTCCTAATCTTCCTGACCAGTTCCTCTGTTCCGCGTACGGATAGATTTCTCTTCAACACATCTTTATAGGTATTTATTATTAAATGCGGGTCTCTCAGTGCAGACAAAGCCCGGGCATGGCCTTCAGTTGTAGCACCGGCCATTAAAGCATCTTTTATTGCATCCGGCAAGACAAGCAATCTGATTGTGTTAGAAATATATGCCGGACTTTTCGATACCCTTACTGCAATTTCCTGATTAGCTAAATTAAATTCATCCATCAATCTTTTATACGCCTGGGCTCTTTCCAGCGGGTTTAAATCCACCCTTTGCACATTTTCAACTATAGCCATCTCCAACATTCCTAAAGGAGTGGTTTCTCTGATTATCACCGGTACTTTTGGCAAACCAGCTACCTTGGAGGCTCTCCATCTTCTCTCGCCGGCTATAATCTGATATCCTGCAGGAGTTTTCGCAACAACTAAGGGTTCTAAGATTCCATGAGTTTTTATTGACTCTGCAAGCTCTAGTAGAGAATCAGGGCTGATCAATCCTCTTGGCTGCAATGGGTTGGGCTGCAATAAATTTATCTCAAGTTCGTAAATCTGTTCTTTTTGGTCCATACTTAAACTACATCAATAACGCTCTTACCAATTCTTTTTTTAAATAAAACTTTTCCTGAAACAATAGCAAAAATTGTGAAATCATTACCTTGTTTTGCACCTATTCCGGGATAGTATTTATTGCCTTTTTGGCGCACTATGATACTGCCGGGTTTTGCTTTTTCTCCACCAAAAAGCTTTACTCCCAACCTTTTGGAAACTGAATCCCTGTTTTTTCTGGTACTTCCTCCACCTGTTTTATGTGCCATAATATTTTATACTTTTTTATAATCCTTTCTTTTTGATTATACAGTGTACGATTGTAATCTCTGTGAAAATTTAAGTCAAGACTTCACTCAGCTCAGTATTGATTTCTTCAAGCCTAAAATCCTAAAATCAATACTTTAACTCTAGGCAGAATTGAAAAATCAGGAAGTGAAATTCCTATTTCACAGGTAACACTATTTTGGTGATTTTCGATCTATAACCGATTGTTCTTCTGTAGTTTGCTTTCGCATGAAACTTACTGACTCTTATTTTCGGTCCTTTTGTATCTTCAATCCGTTTGAATGCCAACTTCTTTTTAAGATATGGTGTGCCTATTTCTAATTTTCCGTCCTCGGATAAAAGCAAAACATTTGCCTCAATATCTTCTCCTTCTTTCTGAAGGCTGATTTCAAAAACTTTGCCAGGAACAACTCTATACTGTTTTCCTGAAATTTCACAAATAGCATAATTTAACATGGAGAAGATTTTATCCTTTCCCGTGCTATAAGTCAATCTCGCTCAACCAGGATCAACTCTATCCTTAACAGAAGATGCAACCATCCCTAATGAAAAAAAGGTTGAGATCAGCGAACTTCCACCATACGATATCAGCGGCAAAGTAATGCCTGTAATCGGCAACAAACCAATATTCATTCCAATATTAACAACAACCTGAAACAAAAACATTGAAACCACACCGAATATTACCAGCAGGTTAAATGAGTTATTTGTTTTCTGCGCCTCCCTCAAACAATAACCAAGTAAAAACAGGTATAAAGATAAAATCAGGACAGATCCTAAAAAACCCATTTCTTCAGCAATTGAGGCAAATATGAAATCTGTCCGGAATTCCGGTAAAAATTGCAGCCTTGATTGTGTCCCTCTTCCTAAACCCCTTCCTAAAAGTTGCCCTGATCCTACTGCAATTGTTGATTGAATCAAGTTATAACCTCTGCCTAAAGGATCTGATTCAGGTGTCCAAAAATTTATAATGCGCTCTTTTTGATAACTATGCAAAAAAGACCAGCTTGTTGGGATTACAAACATAGCAATTAAAGCAAGTATTAATACCTTTTTTATGGAAATATGCGCTGCCAGTAATATTCCCATCCAAATTGCAACTATAGTAAGCGCAGAACCTAAATCCGGCTGTTTAAAAATAAGCAAAAAAATAGGCGCTGACCAAAATACGCTCCTTAAAATATTCTGCCAGGTGGGAATTTTTTCTGACCAGAATTTAGCTAGAAATAAAATTAAAATTGGTTTAGCGAATTCAGACGGCTGCACACTAAAGATTCCTAAGGGAAACCAGCGGAGAACTCCCCGTGTTTCTATGCCAAAGCCAAACACAGCAACAAGCATAATAATGATAATGATATAAAGCGGCTTTACCAGAGACTTAAGTGATTGAAGTTCAAGTTGTGAAATAAGAAAGAAAAAAAATATACCAATAATTGTAAATATTATCTGCTGCAGCGCTAATTCATTTGAGGAAGAATAAATTACCAATATACCAATTGATACAAGCAGTAAACTGCTCAGGGTTATCGGTAGATTAATAAGCTTTAGATTCTTCATGTTCTTATATTCTTAATAAGGGACTCTTTAAGGATTCATTCTTTAAGGAATGTTTCGCGTAATTTATACCTTTAAAACCTTAAGTTCCGGACTTTTTTCCAAAGAAACAGAAGCAGTGCTTTCAATTATCAATTTTTCAAAAGCTTTTGGCCAGTTAGGTGCTAAAATCTTAGTTTTATCAGTTAAAATTAAGCCCTGTTTTTTTCTTAGTTGTTGAATTTGTCTGATTAAATCTCTTGCTTCACCTTCCTCTTTTAAAAGTTGAGTAATATTAGTATCCAAAACTACTTTAGGCTCAACCGGGGATTTTCCGTACTCAACTTTCTTAACATTCAATTCATCTGCAAGAATCTCTTCAAGTTCAACATCTAGTTTTACCGGTACTTTATATACAAGTGACATAAGCGGCTGTCTGAGTTTAATCCCTGCTTTTTTCCTTTTGGCATGACCTAATTCAACAATCTTCCTAACCATCTGCATATCTTTTATTAACTCAGCATCTACTAATCCTTTATCTGCTTTAGGGAAACTCTGCAGATGAACTGATTCTTCCTGAACTAAATTCTTAAAGATTTCCTCAGCCACGAAAGGTATCATAGGTGCTGCAACCTTTGTAAGTGTCACTAAAACCTCATACATCACAGATAAACAGACATTCCTGTCTTTTTTATCAGC
>JAHIVD010000014.1 GCA_018816815.1 Patescibacteria group bacterium | reverse complement strand
CTGTTGTCTTAAGGGTTTTACAAATTTGATTTTCCCAATTAACATCCCGTTTATTCTTTCTAAAATTCCCATATGTTTTAACTGATAAAGATGCTGATAAATCTCCGGCAGATCTCTTCCGATTTCTTCCCAAAAAAATATGCTTCCATTAAATGAATCTAAAGATGGGAAATATTTTGTGCCTGCTAGAGTAGAGATTCTTTCCAAAATCCCACCTATTAAATGTCCTTGCGTCTTACCTGTTTTCCATTCTTCCCATTCGGTAACAGGTTTTATTATCCCGGGAGCATTTGTCTTTGTTAAAAACTGCAGGAAAAATTCCTGATTTAATTGCGGCCAATTTTCCTGACCTTTTTTGAGCTCCCTGCCAAAACCATAAGAGAGGTCGTCCATATGAAATCCCACTACTTTGGTTTTGGAAAATATTGCCAGATGATAAATAGTCATATCTGACATACCTATAAACGGTTTAGGGTTTTTCCTGATCAGATCATAATCTAGGTATTCGACAACAGAGATCGCCGAATAACCGCCGGTATGTGCAATAATTACCTTTACTTTCTTATCTGAAAACATTGAATTGATGTCATCTGCCACTGCTTTTGGAGTGCCGCTCATCCACCACCTTGTTTTCCCAGTAGTGCTGCCTTCTTTAATTTTAAAACCCATTTCCGAAATTAACCTTTTACCTTCTTCGTATTGTTGTCTATGGTGAGGCAAAACAGGCAAAGATGAGGCTACAATACCGATGGTATCTCCTATATTTAATTTAGGCGGCTTAATAATTTTCATTATTCTTTGTAGCACTTATCACATTCCCAATATTCAAACTTTTTACCTTTAGATAAAGAGATTTTGCCAAAAAAATTACCACCCTTATATGTCCTGTCAGGAAAAATCTTTGTAATAAAACTACTATTACAAATAGAGCATTGAATTTTTACTTCTCTAATTTTCGATACAGACTGAACTTGATTCATTGCTAAATGATATCAGAATTGCGCCAATTCATACAGGAGAAATTTCACACGTCATTCCAACTAATGTCTGTTTAAATAATTCAAATCGTTTTTACCTACAACCAACTGTCTTGTATCTAAAACTAGAGGATCAAATGCACATTTATCTACAAAAGTAGAAATGTGCTATCTAGATTTGAGTGAGAGATAAATAGATACCCCCCCCTACAGACTATCTACAAAAGTAGAAATGTGCTATCTCCTGACTTCCGCAAGAATTGAATTTTATCTCCAAATTAGCCTCAATTAATTAAATTTCAGGACACTAACAGGCATGTTTTCATTTACAATGAAAGTATGACCTTCATTCGGAAAGTTAAAACCTCAAGCGGAGCTACTATTGAAGCCCATTTAACCATAGTTTTAGCAAGTCTTGCTGTTGCGCGAAGGATCGGAAGACTGACAGGAGTCAGTATTAAGCGGTTTGTCAGAAATCTTCGTCCCATCCGTTCAGGGATTATTACCTTAAATGGAAAAGAGTATGCTGCAGAGCCGGAAGTTCCCAAAGATATCCACAAACTGTTACAAAACCTACAATCAGGACACTAATTTGCGGAAGTCAGGATCTAGATTTGAGGCAGCTTATCTGATGCCTTAGCTGATTATCTACAAAAGTAGAAATGTGCTATCTAGATTTGAGAATATTGTCGTATCACAAGCCAATAAAGGATCTACAAAAGTAGAAATGTGCTATCTAGATTTGAGAGCCTGTTTCGCGTCAGAACAACCTAAAGATACAACTTGTTGCCAAAGCAAAAACAAGGACTTTGTGCTCAAAGTAACATAGAACAGGCTCATAAAGACTAAGGTTTCTCAAATATAAACAGTGGCACTTCCACTTTTTATTTCTTTGTTAACGTGCTTCTAGGCAAAGTATACCACATCTTCAATGTCGTGTTTTGCGTATCCGTACCTTATTATTTTCCCTTTGCATCCAATACAAACCGGGAATATTACAATACTGTCGGTTTTTTGAAATAGTTTTTTATACCGCATATCTATTTCTGCCTGAATATTACGCAAAACCCTAGGGCTGTTTTGTACAACAAAAACAGAATACTGCATCCGCCAGCCATATTTTTTTAAGAATTTTGAAAATTTAGTCCTAATTTTATCGTTTGTGAAATCGTAAGAAACTATAAAACATAATTATTCTGGTGGCTACTGCTGTTGGTATGCCATCATCGGCGTATAAGTTATCCCGTGTCTGCTGAAATTTACTTAAGTAACCTGCGAATCTGTCAAAACTGTCAAAAATGTAACGTCTTTTGCCTGGATTTTCTTCCTCATCAACATAAAGGTTTGGCCAGTTTTTCTTTTTAAATTCATCTTCTTTCGATTTAGGAAATTCAAACTTGAGAATTTTCAAAATTCCTGCCGCAGTAAGGAATTTAACACCCTGTTGTTTTCTGTCTGTTTTACCGAAGTGGATCTTCTCGCCATTTTCTAATATTCTATCTTCATATCCTATTTTCCATTTTTCTGCTTCAGCATCAAAAAGCGAGCGGATTTTTTTATAGAATTCTTTTTTCTCGTTGTTAATCTTCTTTTCAAGATTATTTATTTCTGTCTGAAGTAATTTAACCCTAACGTCATCTTTACTACTTCGCGCTTCATTTAATTGTTTTCTTTTTATAGCAAACTTTTTAATTTGAGCTTCAAGAAAATCTGCAAGCGCATCAAACGGCAAACTTTTAGTTTTTTCCAATACAAGCGCAGATTCAATAAAACGTCTATGCAAAGTATCGAAATAGAATTTTGCTTGATTGTAACTATTATCAATAGTCTTATCTTTTTCAAAAACCTTATTCTTTTTTAGAAATTCTTCAGTCTTTCCGACTGGTTTTAATTCAAACCGCAGTGTTTTAGAGAGTGAATAAAGATTCGTAAATTCTGAGAATAAATTCTGTGTTCTTGCTGTCATAAACAATATTGATATTATGACCAAAACTAAATTGTTTTACAAGACAAACATTAACTTTTCAAAATTGATAAAAATGCTTCCTGAG
>JAHIVD010000013.1 GCA_018816815.1 Patescibacteria group bacterium | reverse complement strand
TTCATTATCTGGATAATATTCTTTCTGGACAGCGTCCGTACATTCTTTATATTCAGCAGTGTCTTTGTAATATCTATCACTGGTTGAAATAGTATAATCGGCCCGGTGACAGCTTAATCCGCTCATATCTGCGCCCAAAAAATCTTTAGCCACAAATTTTTCTTCATTCACTTCTCCTTCCAAATCGCAATATTTAATATTTTGACTATAAACCTCAAAAACATTAGAGGTTTCAAATTTACAGCCATAGGTTTGGCAAGTTTCTGAAAATTCAGAAATTTTTAATAATTTGTTAGCACTATCCATCACACTTGTTCCATAGCATTTAACAGTAAATTTTACTGGCTGCGTGAAAGATTGTCCGCCTTTTTGAAAATAAAAGGTCGTCAGTTTAGATGGAGGTGCAACATCAGCCTTGGCTATACCTACAAAAGAAAAAAACAATATTACTACAATAAAAATTTTTGCTTCAATCCGCATATTTTTATATGACCTTATTTCCTAATATTCTTTCCTAGCTTACAAAACAAGCATATCACAATGGTCGGGGACCAGGGAATAATTGAATTCTGTGCTTCACAAGCTATATAACGAGTGATATTATTTATCAATGGACTTGCTTGATGCGATATGTTTAACTATATGGTGGACGGAGGGCACAAGAGCAAGATTAGACAAAAGATGGAAAAACACTTTTAATTATTCTGTCGAAGTAACAAATACTGACCATGTTATTATAAAAATATTTTTGAAATATTTACGCGAACGTCTGGGTGTACGAAACGAAAAAATTAGGTTACAATTACAAATACACGTAGGCGATAACCAAGACGATTTGGAAAAATTTTGGGAAATAGAAACTGGTATTCCAAGATCACAGTTTAATAAGACTATAGTTAGGCCTACAGGAAACAAAATTGGCAAATCAAAAGGTACATGCAAGGTAAGAATTCATGATAAGAAGTTGTACTTGAAAATGGCCAATTTGCTGAAAAATCTACGGGGTGTAGTTCATCGGTAGAACGTCCGGTTTGGGACCGGAAAGCAGGAGGTTCAATTCCTCTCACCCCGACAGACCGAGAATTTTGCAGGGAGCCTAAAAGTTGGTTCTGGCTGGGTGGGGTCAGCCAGAGCTCTGCAAAGCCCTGATTATATTCTGGGACAAGCCGCCGATCAGTTAAAAAGAAGTTCGAGCCGACAGTTTTTCCGAAGAAAGCTATTTCTTCGGATGTATTTTTTGCGCGCGCGATTTTTGCGCACGATAGTGCGCTACCTATCCACTGTCTCATAGGTTCGAGCCAACTCCTGCCGAAGAACCAAAACCTACAGAAGAAGTTCCAACAATTCTTTCGGAAACTCCAACCGAAACTCCGCCAGTTCCTGAAACCCCACCGCCAGCAGAAAAACAACCAAAAACTCCAGAACCTCAACCGGAAAATCCTCCCCAACAACCCGAATTACCCCAATCTCCCGAATCTCCCAAAGTTGAAGAACTAAAACCGGAAGAGGTGAAACCGCCAGAGGAAAAACCAGTAGAAGAACCTAAACCCGAACCAGAAAAACCAAAAGAAGAAAAGCCAGAAGTTAATATCGAGGCAGAAGTGAAAAAACAGATGGATGAAAAAGTTAAGGAGCTTTTGCAAAAAGCAAATGAAAAAAGAAAGCAAAACAAAGAAGATAATTTAAAAAGACTTTTGGATTTTGCCAAAGAGAAAAAAGTTATTACAAATGACGATGTTAGAGATTCTCTTCATGTTTCCCAAAGTACAGCAACGAATTATTTATCAGAGTTGGTGAAGCGGGAGTCAGTCCTTCGGGAGGGGACTCGGGGCGGGACAAAATATTCTGCCTAAACTGTTTATATTAGCGTTGTACTATTGTAAAACGCTACAATGTTAAAAGGTTAAAGTATGAAATCAAAACTTATTACAGTTCCTGAAGATTTACTAGAAGAAGTACTACCTTTGGTTAAAAATACAAAGGTTGAGAAAGAAATCAAAGAAATTTTAGAAAATACTGGAAAATACCAGACTCAAAATATTTCCTATTTTCCCAAGAAAGTTAAAGTTAAAAGAGTAGTTGATGGTGACCATAGTTTTAGAAAATGGCAGTATTGTTAGATATGTGGGTATTACTGCTCCTGAAAACAGTGAACCTTTTGAAAAAGAATCTACAGAGGAAAACAAAAAGTTAGTTGAAGGAAAAACCGTTTCTCTTGAATATGATAATTACAAGGGTGATAAATTTGGCAGAATCTTAGCCTACCTTATTATTGGTGGTAAAAATATTTCAGTTGAAATAGCAAGACTTGGGATGGCACAAGTTGTGGTTTACCAAAAGAAGAAGCCTTTTATTTATGCAGACCAATTATTAAAGGCTCAAGAAGAAGCAAAGAAAAATAAGCGAGGAATTTGGAGTAAGTAAAAAGTTTTGATACTATAAAAGCATATGGGTAAACCTAATCTGGAAAAAGATAAAAAGCTGCTCGCTGATACCTTCAGTAAATTAAAGTCTTCAAAAGTCTTGCCTCTCTTTTTAGATGATTTACTAACTGAAGAAGAAATACTTGACTTAGCCCAAAGATTAAAAATAGCAAAGTTAATACTTAATGGAAAAAGCTATGATGAAATTTCTGAAAGTGTTGGAACATCTACTGCTACAGTTTCTAAAATTGGGCAGGTTTTGAAATATGGTAAAGGTGGACTTGAAAAAGTTTTTAAATCGAAGGGTGGTGGTGCTAAGAAAAAATGAATATGGAGGTTACAACTGCACATATTATTTCTGGTTTAATTGGTGGCTTAATCAGAGCTATTGTTGGAATAACTAAAGATCAAACATTTACTCCTGAAAAGTTTAAGATGAGATGGGGATATTTTTTAACTACGTAATTTTATCTCTTATTTTATCAATTATTTCTACTTGATCTTGCCCTACAGGACCTCGCAATATAATATATGCATCTGAATTATTAAAATATTTTTGCATAACCCTTTTAATATCCATTGAGCTCACCTTGTTTATTTGCTCAGACAATTCTTCTATCGTCATCATTTCCCCTTCTGTTGCAAATTGTGTCGCATATAAATCAGCAAGATAATCTGGTTTTTCTGCAGAAAAATATAATTTGGCTATACTTCTCTCCTTTGCACTAATCAATTCATCAGAAGAGACGCTTTTAGTATTGATTTCTCTTAATTCATCAAAAATAGTCGTTATTGCTTTCTCGATATTCTCTTTGGCAAATCCACCAAAAATAAATGATATTCCCGTATCTTTAAACTCCATACTATACGCTCCGGCAGAATAAGCAATTCCCAACTCATAAATGAGTTTTTGAAATATCCTGGCACTTACTCCCCCACTTAGAATCTCCGCCAATAACCTCATTACAAATCTATCCTTATGTGAATATGAAACACCAGTAATAAAACCACAAACGAGTTGGACCTGTTGTGTATCTGAATTTACAACTTTAGTTTGAATCTTGCGCTTGGGCAACTCTATCCTTTTTAGCGCAGAAATCTTACCTGTCATCTTTACGTTAAAGTATTTCTGGACATATTCTTTTGCCTTTAGTAAAGAAAAATTCCCCACCACTGTAAGTATCATGTTTTGGGGTACATATAAGTCTTGTAAGTACGTCCGTAATTTTGATCCAGTGATATTTTGGACTGTATCTTTGTCTCCCAATACCGAACGACCAAGCGGTTGATCCTCACCCCATACCCATTTCATCCATTCTTCCCAAATTGCTTGTTCGGGATTATCCATTACTCGCTTTATTTCCTCCAAAACAATGCTTTTCTCCTTTTCGATATTATTCAATTCCAAAGTTGAATCAAAAATAATTTGGGAAAGATACTCAAAAGCTAGTTCTAAATGTTTCTCAAAAACTTTAACATGATAAATAACATACTCACGATCGGTATATGCACCAGAGTAACCGCCTACTTTTTCAATTTGTTCTGCTAATTTTTTCGCTGTTGGAAATAGTTTTGTGCCTTCAAATAACATATGCTCCAAAAAGTGTGCCAAACCTGCTGTTTCTTTTGTTTCATAACGGGAGCCTGCTCTAACACCAATGGAAACAGAAACAGAACGAACTGTTGACACTTGTTCTAAAATTAACGTCAAACCGTTTTTTAATCTGATTAAATTATGTTTAGACATATCCTCCTACAGCAATCATATATAGCGGGGCCTCTTTCACTAACTCCAGATCCAACAATTGAGTAACTTTAAAATCTATATACCCTCCCACTGCCAAATTTGCCATTCCTAATCCAGTAGATAAAAGTAGTAAATTTTGGGCCATATGCCCTGCTTCAATTAATACATACCGATATCCTCTATCGCCGTATTTCACCCGAGCCCGATCAAGAACCCCTGTAATAATAAAAACTACACTCGCTTTGGTTATTGGTTTGAAATTACCCGTAGATTCAAGCAGCCATTGTTTTAAATCTTCCTCTAGGATAACCTCTAAAGTATGCTCTTTCACATTATAATGATATAAACCTGCTTTTATTTCTTCGTTACCAATAATGACTAACGGATACACTTCAAGAGGATAGCGCGCTCCTGCTGAAGGATAAGACCTTCGACTTTCATCCAAAACCATTCCTGGGTTTACTATGCCACCTGAATATAATAGTAAATAAGATAAATCTTTTATCGAAATAGACACACCTGAAAATGTTCTGGTCGAACGTCTTTTGTTTAGGACAGATAACAAAGAGATCTTCTTCTTGGAAAAAGATCTTGTTAATTTAACTTTATTAAAACGTGGATAAGTTTTAAAATGAATCTTACTCCATGATTCAGGAATCTTTTTACGCCCCCCAGCATCAAGATTTTTGTTATTAGTAGTTCGGTTAAATTTATCCGACAAATACTCCTTTTCGTCAATCATGTTCAATAATCTCTTTTTATAATTTTTTTTCATAAAAATGGATGGGGAATACTATTGAGATCCTTGAGTGCCTTAGGTTTTCCCAATACTCCCATATCTATGGGTGTATTATATAATCTTGGGAAAGTAAGATACGGATATTTTTCATCTAAATGCAACGGTTGCAACTGAGGTATAATAACTTTAACCACCTTTACACCATACTTATGTATCGCGGGAGCAGTTATGTCAACATAAATAACGTCATACCCTTTAGACGCCAAGATCCTTATCAATTCCCTAACTTTTTCTTGATAAGAATTTCGTCTAAATTTGCGTAATTTATACGGACTCTTGTTATTTTTCGCACTTAACCAAAAATCCAGATAATGAATTGTATTTTTAGGATACCAAAAATTCGCTCGTTCCTCTATACTGCTAATTATCTGAGGAGGACTATGTTTAGGCTTCAAATACGCATATTCATCTCGAATCCATGAACGAATCATAAGAGCCTCTTCAATAGCGCCAATCACATTTTGGTTCATATCAAATCCCGCCTTAAGTCCAACACAAACTGCAGGCCCCATACCAGTTCTATCAATAACAGTAGCTACAACAGCAGAAACATTAATATCAGTTGTTATATCATTAACGCATAATTCTAAATTATACCTTTTGAATCTTTCAATAATTTTTAAAATTTTTTCATCTCCTAAAACTTGAAGATCTACGCGAGGAGAATTAAGCTCATTATAATAATGAATCATAAAAGAATCTCTTTCTACAACTTCACAAATACCTCGATAAATTGCATCGTATATTGTCTCTCCAGCTGCCGCTCCCGTTGAGATTGGCAATTGAAGAATAGGCTCAGATTTATGATACAAGTATGGAACATAAACAAGCTGTGCAGGTACCATAATTTTCGTATCGGTAATTAAGGATTTACCCAGAATCCAAGAGAATTTACTGTCTTTGAGAACTTCTCTTTTGCTTTCTCCAAAAAACTCAGGAAGTAAAGCTAATTGTAGTAGATCAAGGACATTTTCTTTATTATTGACCAATTGATTAAAACTCTTATTAACCAGTGTATTTCTATCATAAGTGCTCAAGGAATACCTTTCTGCTGTTTCTCCTATTAGCTTCAATAACGCGTTATTTTTGTCAAATGATGTTCCCGAAGCTATTGAATTCATCGACACTTTTAATGAATTACCGTCTGCAAATTGTGCAGAGTACTGATATAGTTGGGGTTCATCATTATAATTTGGAGTTTTATATATCTCTTTTACAATTTTGGGGTTATCAACTATGAACCTACTTATCCTATCAAAAAAATTACTTACGTTCATTTTCTACTTCTGGATACAGCAATTCACCTATGTAACAAAAAGGGTTGCTGTACTAATTTGCTCACACTGTAATCTACTTATCTAGACGACAAGGACTGCACAAAGGCGGAGGGCCCGGTCTGCATCTTGGTGGGGGCGGTGGCTGTGGTGTACACAAAAGAGCCCTTGCTTCCTTTATACCTTGACGCCCTACTTGAAACTCTTTTGCATCCGCCATGTTACTTTCCCGTTGTTCTGGACGACTCATGATATTTTACCTCCTTTCTTTAAACTTGTTATAACAAATTATAGAATAATAGATTAAAATACAAACTTACAATACTATGAATAGGTCAAAAGAGTCAATAGAGAGAATGTCCGCATATTACAAAAATTATGCCTCCATATTTAAAAAAGAAGGAACCAGCATCAATAAAGGTGTGGCATATAGTATGCACATAGGATATCGGGATGACAATAATTTTCCAGGACAGGGTGAATCAGCTTCTGAGCTTATGGAAAAAAAATTAATTAAGGATGCTGACCTTCATGATGGACAACAAATATTAGATGCAGGATGCGGTACGGGTACTTTAGGCTTTGAAATCACTAGTTTATATCCTAAGGCTAAAGTGTATGGTGTAGATTTTTTAGATAATCATCTCAGAGTTGCTTATCAACAACAAGTTGATTTTCCCACTGTATTTTTTTCAAAACAAGATTACCTTAACCTGGCTTTTAGAGATAACTCTTTTGATAGAATTTTCTTTTGCGAAAGTTTAATTCATGCACAGGATAAAAGTAAATTACTTTTAGAAGCATCTCGTGTATTGAAACCTGGAGGAAAAATCATAATCGCAGATATATTTATGTTAAACGATGACCTCAGCGAGGAAGATCAGTTAGGACTATCTGCACTTAGAAAAGAAGCGGGTATTCCTAATTTCGAAAATTTCTATACCTTCACCCAGCAACTAATTAAACTAAATTTCCAAAATATTTTGTGCCAAAACATAACAGGTAGCATTGCAGCTACTATCCCGACCATTTCTTCCACAGAGCAAGATATATCTACTCTATATAGTCTGTCAACAGAATCTATTGCCCTTTTAAAATTAGGTGGGTTACTATCAACAATAGGAAACTTGTTTGTTAAAAACCATGCAGGATATTTTGTTATCACAGCAGACATTCAAAAATAGGGCTGAGAGATATCTAAATTTTATCTGTGTTTTAACAGTTCTAAGGCGATAGGTTATTCCACTTGCTGCTGGTTATTTTGCTATACTTCACTTATGGGAAGTATAGCTGGTAATGCAGATTTTTAAGGAAAAACTATTAGATTTTTGTTCAAAAGATGAAACAGCATTGGATATTGGGTGTGCCGACGGTAAATTTACTCTTTCTGTTGCGCCTTTTTTCAAAAACGTATATGGAATTGACACTTCAAAAGTAAATCTGGACATAGCAAAAAGTCACAGTAGCGATGAAGGAAGTAAAAATGTCGAGTATTCTTTACAAGATGCAGAACATACCTCATTTGAGGATTCTTTTTTTGATGTAGCCTATTGCAGAAGAGGACCCACTTTTTACAAAGAGTATTACAGGATTCTCAAAACAGGAGGATATTATCTTGAGATTGGAATAGGAGAGATGGATACGGTAGAGCTGAAAATGATATTTGGCAGAGGGCAGGGTTATGGAAAATGGGATAAGTCAAGATTGGATGAAAATTTAAAGGAACTCCAGGATCTTGGTTTTAAAGTTATTTTCGCAGAGAATTTTCATTACTTTGAATATTATCCTTCTTACACGAAGATTGATTTATTTTTACAGGGTGTCCCTATTTTTGAAGATTTTAATTCGGAAAAAGATAGAGAGCTGTTAGGAAAATACGTGGAAAAATTTCAAACACCAAAAGGTATTAGATTACCAAGACATCGAGTAGTTATGGTTTCGAAAAAACTGAAGTAAAATAAGGTATCTCTTAAAATAAGGGTCGCTCAAAAATAATAAATCAGAAGTGAGAAAAGGAAAAAGGACGCGAAAATTTCCAACGCTGATGGATAGCGAGGTCGCCGAAGGCGACCGAACAACGACAAATGTTTTTTGTTTGGTTGGGCGATGTCTGCGGTTGGAATTTGTAATGAGGTTGGGTACGAGATTGAGGTTGGCGTCGTAAATGGTATGGAGCGAAAGAGGTTTGCGACATTCATTTTCCCCTTAAACCCCTTTTTCTGTCGCAAACCCTTGAGCGAC
Source organism: Patescibacteria group bacterium (assembly GCA_018816815.1). Classification (GTDB taxonomy): domain Bacteria; phylum Patescibacteriota; class Microgenomatia; order Daviesbacterales; family UBA10151; genus UBA10151. Next base: position 15,428 of record JAHIVD010000013.1, on the reverse strand, counting down.
TATGAAGCGTTAGTAATTTTTGGTAAAATATGTTCGTTGGTGCCCAGGGAGGGACTCGAACCCTCACGTCCTTGCGGACAACAGCTCTTAAGGCTGCACTGTCTACCAATTCCAGCACCTGGGCCTAAGTGTACAATTTACCATTTTTCTGTTCTTCTTGTAAACACAGACAAGTCTTCACAAGCTTTCTTTCAAACGATAAACTTCCATTGCTTTAAGCAACCCTCTTGTTAGCGATTTTTTAAAAGTAAGTTCTTATTTGTTAATAACTATCATCTATTCTATAGCACTATCTATTCTATAGTGCTATCTATAAATGCTATATTAACAATTTAACATGTAACAAAGAGGTATTGACAATTTATATAAGTTCGATTATCTTAATCACATTGTTATGACAAGCATTACAAAAAAATTATTCTTCGTAGCACTTTTTTCTGTAGTTGGATTTATAGCCCTACAGATTCCTTTTAATCAAATAATGGGTTCAGATGTGTCTTTTACTTTGTTTGATTTCTTTGGACCAATGGCAGGAGGATTTTTAGGGCCTGTTTTAGGAATAGCCTCTGTGTTTGGCGTAGAGGTATTTAATATCTGGATCAAACAAACCCCTCTTACTACCGGTACAATTATTAGAATATTCCCAACTCTTTTTGCAGTTTTCTATTTTGCAGTTATTGCCAAGAAAAAATACCAGGGAAGATTGATTTTAGCTGTACCTATTCTTTGCACCTTAGCTTTTATAGTACATCCGATTGGCAGACAGGTTCCATATTATCCTTTAATGTTTTGGTGGATTCCTGTTGCTGCTTACTTTAAAAGGAATAATTTATTCCTAAAGAGCTTGGGAGCTACTTTCACTGCTCATGCTGTTGGAAGCACTGCTTTTCTTTGGGCACTTAATCTACCTGCAGAAGTATGGAGAAATCTTCCCCCAATTGTAGCTGCAGAAAGGCTACTATTTGCCACAGGAATTGCTGCATCTTACTTGGTAGTAAAATATACTCTTACTTTCCTTGCCAACAAGAAGGTTCTCCCGAAATTGGATATAGCTGTTTCTTAAATAGTCTCCCTGAATCTTAAATTAATTTTAAATTAAGAATTACAGAAAATCCTTAAAATCCGCAAAAGATTACAGCCTTTTTAAAAAAAGGCTGTAATCTAAGTTTTTTTACTCTTAATTGGGTAAAATTTAGCGGTCTTCCCGAGGCCTGGCAATGTTAACAACGATCTTGCGACCATCAACATCTGCACCATTTAGGTTTTTGACTGCGTTTTGAGCTTCCTCATCGGTTGACATCTCAACGAAACCAAATCCTCTGGACCTGCCTGTTTCACGGTCTTTAACAACCTGTGCGCTGATAACATTACCAGCTTGAGCGAAAATTTCAGCCAGCTTGGCGTCATCAACACTCCAAGGTAAAGAACCTATAAATAATTTCCTATTGTTCAAAAAAATTCACCTCACTTTCTTTTTTAGATTTGTGGAGGTGAATTACTTTAATAACACTAAATACACTCTACTCACAGAATTAGTATGTCATATTTGACGCAAAATAGCAACTACCTGTATTAGCTACCTAAATAACGGATGGATCAGATGCAAGTGTCATTGCCAAAGCAGCAAGCGCCCTTGTGCCTCTTCCTAAATCTTCAGGGGTTGAATATTCCCGTGGGTTATGACTGGCACCTCCATTTCTACTTGGAATAAAAATCATAACCGTAGGAATACCTGCTCGAGCAGCATTCTGTGTATCATGCCCTGCCGGACTAAAAGTTACTTCACAAGAACCAAGCTTATACTGTTCGATTACTTTTTTAGTTAAATCAACTAATCGTCTATCCATTAAGGTAGGCTCACCGCTCCCGGGCAATCTCCTTGACTCATAATTAACCACTGGTCCTTCACTGGAAATCCGAACAAATGCAGGAACAGGTCCAAATCTTGAGGAGGAAGAAATAGCTCTATCTGCCAAGTTTGGCAACTCATCAAACTCTTTTTGTAAAATTAAAGTTGTATTCGGTCCTTTACTCAACTTCTTAATAACCTCTTCCATTTTGCTTGTTACAGCGTTTCTCACTTCCAGATTAGTGCTCCGTATATCAATCCCCAATATTATTTGTCCTTTTTCATTTATATGGTAGGTACTTACAGTTCCAACAATGTTTGTTCCTTCTTGGTATTGATAGGAGTTAGCAATATCTCTTACAAAACTGACAATTCCAGCCGCTAACGCTTGACGAGGCATAATGTCTTTTGAGCTATAAAATATCTCGTCTCTGTCTGGTTCTTCTTGTTCTGTAGCATTGAATGATAGTGTTCTACGCGGAGGATCAGAATAATCATACATTAGATCTTCTTTATTAAAGGCTACATTTAGTCCGTTTGTATACGACCTGATAACACTCACAATATTTTCTGCAGCTTCTACATCTTTTCCTTCAACTCTAACAGTAAATTCTGCTTTACCCGGGATTTTGTTTAAGGATTGATCACTGATAGCAATCCTTCCAACTGAAACATCAATGTCTCTTCCATCTTCTCTTAACTTCCGTAGCTCTCTGCTCACCACCCCTATTATGGTGGCTACGTGCGGTAGAACATCGGCCCGATTTCTCATACCCATGGGTGTTGCGCCTGTATGACCGGATTCGCCAGCCGCAGACACACGGATGTATCTGGCATTAGGAGGTTCTTGAATATCCGGCTCGATTGGATCACCAATGGTTATTTCGCGGCGGTCGGGAGCGGCGATTGCTTCTATAACAGCCAGATCCTTTCCACGCTGTTCTAAAAAATCGCTCTGCGAAACATGAAGTTCTATGAGTCCATAAACTTCTTCAGGTTTAAACCTTGGATTTCTGACGTCATCTGCATTAAAACCGTTTGCATTAAGTGCCTCTCGAAGACTTAGATCTCCGAACCTTCCAGCATCAAGCTCTTTATCTGTTAACCCTTGAAAGACGGCTTTACTCCCAGTAAGAGCCACATTAAATCGGGCAGACTCCTCGCCTGTTAGCGCAAGTACCATAATGGAACGAGGAAGTCTTACACCATTTTCATGTAGCAAACGGACAATTTCAATGCTTGATACTATGCCTACGGTTCCATCATACATACCGCCGTTTGGAACAGAATCAAAGTGCGACATCAACATTACTGCCGGCAAATCTGGATTTTCTCCCGGATAAACACCGATTAAACCCATTGGATGGTCTTCTACTTGCATTCCCGCATCTTCCATTTGTGCTTTAAGTAAAACACGAGCCCCTATATCTTCTTCTGAAAGAGCTAACCTGGTAACCGCAACCTTTTTGTCTACTTTTTCAACCTCTCCGCCTATCTGTGCTAAATCTAGCAGTCCTTGTTCGATCACTTCTCCTCTTATCATTTCCAAAATGCCCTCAATAGATTTATTTAATTCAGATTTTTGCAATGTATATACCTCTACCTCATTATTTGTATTATCAGGAGAAGAATAATGAAATTTATCGTGTTTGTCAACGGTAAATCCTTTTGCAGCTATAAATCTTTCTAAACCTGCCTCGGAAGTAAAATAGACCTGTTTTCCTAATTGTGGCAATGATTCATGGTTTGCATAATTTACTACTTTTAAAGGAAACTTTTCGCCGTTAACATCTATTTCTGCATCTTCCAAGGTAGCGCCTCTACCAGTTTGTGTGTTAAAAAAAGGTTTATTGTGCTCATTACCAAAGATCCGCGCATTTACAACAAATCTTCCTCCAGGTTTTAAACCATATTGAGCTGCATCAAACACTTCACCGGGGTTATAAATAATTGCATTTACAGCTACCGCTACATCTGCAATGCCCTCCCTTAAAGGGAGCTGTCTGGTATCACCGACAAAAAAACCAAATTCTGCAGCTGTCCCTCCAAACCTATCCCGTGCTTGTTTAATTAACTCTGGAGCTATATCAAATCCAATTATCCGAAGAGATGGATCACCCTGCATGAACTCAAACTCATTGCCAGGACCGCAAGCTATACCTAATAGAGTGACCTTACCATCAGGAGAGATTTTTTTTGCTGCTTCAATAACAGGTGCATGAAATTTTTCATAATAATACGAGCTTCCTGAAGGAGTATTAATGTTACTATCATATGCTTCCTTATTACCAAAAGCTTTTCCAAATTTAGGTTCAGTAGGTTCAGCCATATAACACCTTTTAGTATATCATTTTTAGACCTATCAACGGTGGTCATTTTAGGAATAAAAATAATCGCGAAGATATCGCGAAGATAATCACGAAATCATTTGTTTAAAATATAGTAGGTACTGGGTCCACTGCCTTGAATTTTAATCAATTTATTAGTTAATAGCTTCTTAAGTTTAAGCTGAGCAGATCTTTTGGTTATATTTAAAATATCTGAAATATCATCCGATGTAATTTTGCCGGTAGTTGATAAAAAATCCATGATTTGAATTTCGCCTTTATCCAAAAATATTTGTTCGGATTTTTCCGAAACCTTCCCGTAACCGATAGACTGAATTTTCTCCGAAACTTTTTTTGCTTCAACCAGAAAACCTGTTGCAAAGTATTCTAACCAGGAAGTAAATTCCCGGCCCTGAACATATGTTTTCCCTTCCTCTGAATGCAAAGCATTATAATAGGCTAATCTGTCCAGGTTATAATAATCCTCCAAAACAATAATTTTTCTAAAATCCCATTTAAGCCTATACAAAAGGAGCTGGGTTAAGAGCCTTGCAACCCTGCCATTACCGTCTGTAAAAGGATGAATTGATACAAATTCCAAATGAAATATCCCCGCAATCAAAATAGGATGAATTTTATCTTTTTTGGCAGTTTTAAGCCAGTTTAAAAGATCTGTTAACAATTTATTTACTTTAGATGCAGGAGGGGCTTTAAACCTCAGCTCCTCCCGTCCATCACCCAAATCATCTAATACATAAACATCAGCAGGCCTGATTTTGCCTACTTTTTCTTTTTCCACTAAGCCATTTATTATTATTTTATGTGTTCGCAGAATTTCGTTTAAAGTCAAATCTCCTGATAATTTCGAAAGTTGATCCATCAGCTTCAATCCGTTAAGATAATTTTCAACCTCCAGGATATCTTTTTGAGGCGCCCTGACTGTTTTTCCTTCAAATACTTTTCCGACCTCGAATTGAGCCAGCTTATTACCTTCAATCGAAGTAGACGTATGTGCCATTCTAAGGATTGCCTGACGACGGAGCTGAGCTTCATTTAGGGGTAGAACACGTGAGCGCTCAACAGCTGCTTTAATTTCAACTATTTCCGCAATTTTAGAAAGAATCGAAGAGGTGATAGTGTACTTAGGTTGAAACATGATATATGTATTATACCACAGCTATCGCGAAATTATCGCGAAAGTTATAGCGAAGTGATTTTCTTAAAATCACGCAATTTATCGCGCATTAACCTATGTTAGTATCTTTACATGTGGGCAAAAATCCTGCTTCTTTTTTTTGTTTTTTCTTTTCTTTTTAAAACTGATTATTCCTTTGATCAGGACCTGGGACGACACTTAAAGCTCGGAGAAATCATAGTTAAAACAGGCAGCGTCCCAAATACAAATCTCTTTTCCTACACCAACCCGGACTTTCCTTTTATAAATACCCATTGGTTATTTGAAGTTATAACCTATTTAAGCAGCCAAACTATCGGGTTGCAAGCCCTGTTATTTATAAAGATTATTATTTTCTTAATATCGGTTTGGTTGACCCTAAAGATAATACCCGGTAAAAACAAAGCTCTGCTTTTACCGATAGGCTTTATATTCTTGCATGCTTTACGGGAAAGAACAGAGCTAAGGCCGGAAATCTTTAGCTTCTTCTTTACATCTGTGGTTTACTACATCCTGGAAAAATATTTGCAGGGTCCTACAAAATTAATTTATCTTCTTCCTGTAATTTCGCTTCTTTGGGTCAATACCCATATTTACTTCTTTGTAGGTCTTGTACTGCAGGCTATTTTCCTGCTTCATCTAACTTATGTGCATCTACGTTTGCGTCCAAAAGATGTAAAGCTAATTAGTGGAAAACTAAAAAGGCTGGGGTTGCTGCTTGGACTATCAATTCTAGTAAGCCTAATTAATCCCGGTAACTTAAAAGGGCTTTTATACCCTTTTAACGTCACTCAAAATTACGGCTATACAATAGTTGAAAACCAAACAATGTTCCTTTTGGAAAACATCGGATTCGCTGATCCTAATTTTCTTTTTGTCAAAATAAGCATTGTTATTATATTTTTATCGCTGCTTTTTGCCTCGATCAAGAAAAAAATTGAACCTAAAAATATCTTAATTTCAATTTTTGGGGCTGGCTTAGCTTTAATAAACGTAAGAAGTTTTCCTTATCTGATATTTTTATCTTTGCCTGCAACTCTGGGAAATCTTGGACCCATCAAACAAGGAAACATCAAAAAATTAATAGTAATTGTTTTTAGTATTTTTTTAATTGTAGAAAGTTACTTGTATTTAAATGGGGATTATTACAGGTATAGGGATGATAACAATACAGTAAACCTAACACTGGTAGAAAAAGGCGAAAAAGCTTTGGATTTTGCAGTCAACAACAATCTGCCAACGCCAATTTACAACAACTTTGACATAGGCAGTTACATTATTTATAGGGGATACCCAAAGTATACAGTTTTTGTAGACGGCAGGCCTGAAGCGTATCCAAAGGAATTTTTTTCTCAAACCTACATTCCCTCTCAATCAGACTTTCAAAAGTTTAAAGAACTTGACCGGAAATACAACTTTAAGACTATTATTTTTTCCCATACCGATCAAACTCCCTGGGGAAAAGCTTTTTTAGCATCAATAGTTAAAGATAGTAACTGGAAAACAGTTTATCTGGACGACTTCATGATTATACTTGTAAAAAACAGTGTTTTAGCCTCACAAGGCCAGGCCTTGCAAACTCTTGACCCTGCTAAATTAGACCCGTCTTCATACTCATTTGATACTTACTTGTCCTATCTTAGGATTTCTTTATTTCTCATGCAAACAAATAATCCGGAATCTGCTCAGAAATTTGCAAAAAAAGGACTGGTAATTTTTCCGGAAAGTCCTTTGGGGAATGCACTTTTTGGAATTAATGCTCCAAAAAAATTCTTCTGGTAAATCAACAATGTACGCGTATTCTATCCCCGGGGATAAATTAACTCAGCAGAGCAGTTTTTTTGCTCTAACTTTTTTAGATTTTAGAAAGAAATATCCCACAACTAAGGCTGTTACAACAGGTGAAAGCCAACTGGGAATATGAGCACCAAAACTATCTAAAACCATAATTGCCCCCAGAAAAAGTATTGAGTACATAGCTCCATTTTTTAGAAAAATATACTTTTTAATTCTTTCTATGCTACGGATTGTGACCTCTCTGACTACAAAAGCACCGATCCCGTTACCCAGCAAAATTAAAGGAACTACAAGAGTAAAGGCAAAAGCTCCGATTACTCCGTCTATGGAAAAAGTAGCGTCAATTACCTCCAAATAAAAAATTTTGCTCAAATCAGACCTGGTTTTTGATAAAAGCTTCTTTTCCTGACCTTCGGCATTTTGTTTAAAACCGTGGGTGATAAAAAAAGCAGTCGAACCAACCACCGCTCCAAAAGCCATAAATGGATTTACTTTTAAAGCAAACCAAACAATCAGGGATAAAATCAAGGAAACAACCGCATAGAACCAAACACCCTGAGAAAGCAAAAATCTTTCACCTTTAAGACCAAAATTCTTAGTTTCCAAGAACAACCAGTGAAAGAATAAAAAAATCAAGAAAACGCCTCCTCCGATCAGCAAAATAGGCGATGAATTCTCAATTGCCTCCACCACTGCAGGATCACTTGAAAAAGTCGCTGTTAAAGTGCCGATGGGTCCTAAACCGGGATTTGCCATCCAGACTATCAGAAAAGGCAGCAATCCCCTGATCAGGAATACCGCTACCAGCAAACCCCAAACAAGAAACCATCTTCTGGCCCTCTCTCCCATGGTAGATAAAACCTGGGCATTAATGACAGCATTATCTATTGAAGAAACAGTTTCAAATAAAATCAAGCCGAAAACTATTAAAATTATATTTAAAATATCCATTTTATAATCATAGCATGCGCTAAGTTAGTTATTATATACTTAACAGGTGAAGTTTAAAATTCCGAAATCCTATCTTAAAATCCTCATCATGCTTTTGGTGATGTTTGCTTTAGGCGTTGGTGTTGGGCAGAAGTTTATTGAGACAAATCAAAACAAACCTCAGGCAAGCTTTGAAAAAAATACTTCAGAAGCTTTTATTTCCGAAATCTATGACAAAATCAAAGAAAATTATTGGAATAATATCCCTGACGCAGAACTTCTTGATCTTTTTAGATTATCCATAGATAAACTAAGCTTACAATCTGCTGATTTAGGACTCACCGGAAATATTGATTTGGCTAAATTTGAAAGCAAAGAAAAACTACTTAAAACCATCAATAAATCAACAGCAAATATGGATGAGGATCAAAAAAATAAATTCCTGGTCTCTACTGTCGGAGCAGTCTTAAATTCATTAACCCCAAAAGGCAGATCAGGGCTGTTTACTGAAAAACAAGAAGCGCAACTTAAAAATACTGTTTCAAACATTAATCCGGATAAGGATTTGTATAAAGATTTAGGCCTTGCAAAAGGAGCTTCAGAGTCAGCAGTGAAAAAGGCCTATCAAACACAAGCCGCAAAATTGGCTGATGATGAATCACCCGAAGCAAAAGAAAAGCTAAATCAAATCTCTTACGCTAAAGACACTTTAACTCAGGAAGATACAAAACAAAGATATGATCAAAATCAGGTAGAACCAACTATTTTTGCAAAAATAGTTTCTCCGCATATTTTGTATGTACAATTTAAAAAATTCTCACCTACATCTCTGGAGGAATTTCAAAAAGCCTTTGACGTCTATAAAGATCAACAGGAACTCAACGCCTTAATTTTTGATCTTAGAGGAAATATCGGCGGAGCCATTGATGCCACTGCCTACTTTTTAGGCTTTTTTCTGGGAAAAGGTCAATATGCATTTGATTTTTATCATAAAGGTGAATATTTACCGTTTAAAACTGCTACGGATAAATTAGCCAGTCTTTTAAAATATAAGCAAATAGTAGTACTGGTAGATCAAAACTCTAAGTCTTCTGCTGAGACGATAACAGCATCTTTGAAAAAATATCATGCAGGGGTAGTAGTAGGAACCACTACCAAAGGATGGGGAACAGTAGAGAGGGTTTTCCCTTTGGATAACCAAATCAGCCAAAAGGAAAAATATTCGTTATTTTTGGTTCATTCAATAACTTTAAGAGACGACAATCAGCCAATTGAAGGCAGGGGAGTAGATCCTGATATTGATATCAAAGATCCTGCGTGGAGTGAAGAACTGCTTTTATATTTTAACAATCCGGCTTTAATTGATGCAGTAAAAGCACTGGTTCAACAAAAACCAATATAATCTAAAAAATGGTATGATATTTATGGATTTTTTGTTTGATCCAAAAAGGGGGTGAAATAAATGTCAGGTTATGTCACCAATATTGAAGAGAAAACTTTACAAAATGAATACTTCCGTGAAGTTTTATTTACCGGGCCTCACAGCCAACTGGTAGTAATGAGTCTATTGCCAAATGAAGAAATTGGCTCAGAGGTTCATGAAGATGTTGATCAGTTCTTTAGGGTAGAGGAAGGAGAAGGAAAAGCTGTTTTAAACGGGGAAGAACACGAAATAGAGGACGGTTCAGGAGTTGTAGTACCTGCAGGAGTTGAACATAATATTGTCAATACTTCCTCAAGTGAAAAACTCAAGCTTTATACGATTTACTCGCCCGGGGAACACCGGGATAAAACGATTCATAAAACCAGACAGGATGCTCTTGTAGACGAGGAAGATCATTTGTAGGGTGTGTGTTTTATAGGTTAGAAATTAAATCCTTACCAGCTTATCTTAAAAGAACACATCATAGAAAACATATAGACTGAAGCCGCCGTAAAAGAAAAATGCTAAAAGCATCATGGTAATCCTGAGAAAAGCAGGACGGAGTACTTTTTCCAAACTTGTTAGGTTAAGCCATAAAGTAAGCCCGACGTGTACAAACATGGCAAAAGCATTTAAGACAGCTGCAATAATCAAAAGTTGCAGCGGTTCTGAAAATCCCATTAAAAAGATTGTTATTCCTCCAAGAATCTGAAGCCAAAGCACAGTGTAATAAATAGCAGGAATTTGTTTTCCGCTAAACTTTGAAGGTATGGATAAAATTAGATTTTCACTTAAAATCCTGCTGGTTGCATCAAAAACAGTCAGTTGTGTCCCGAAAAGAGTAAAACCTGCGATCAAAAGAAAAAATACACCTGCAAAAGGAAATATCCTTTCTCCGATGATTTTCCCCTCCGTCAGAACAAAATTTATACTGGCTGAATTTCCTCCTAAGCCATAAGTTGTTGCATATGCTAAAAGGCTTAGTAAAACTATAGTAACAGATCCTGTCAGCCAAAAAATTAAAAAATGCTCAATATTGATATTCCTCCACCATTTTTTAAAATTACTTAAGTTTTGATTAGTTATTTCAAATTTGCTGCCTTCCACAGAAATTTCCTCTTTTTTTCCGGTAAGAACACTTGTTATCCTTCCTGAATATTTTCCCATTCCGAATCCTTTTTCTTTAATATAGAAAGCCTGAGCTAAATTAAGATTCCCCCCTGCACCGGCATAAGCCAAAGCTGCTAAAAATGAAGCAATAGGGATCCCTGCCGGGAGAAAATTGTAATTGTTGCCAATACCAATAGATCCTTTTAAAAGATCTATCCAGTGAGTTTGATTTGCCAAAAAAATACTAAGGAAAAAAATCGTAGGAACACCTATTAATATTAAAGTCTTTTGAAGGGTTTCTACGGTTTTATACAGAACCGGACCCAGGGATAAGATAAGTCCGATTATAATCAGAAAAATAATTGCCAAATACTTAGTTTCACCAAATCCGAAAACTGTGCCGAAAAGTTTGGCAGAGGAAGCAATTATCCCGGGCCAAACCCAGGGTATAAAGGTGGAAAGCAAAAACCAAAAAGATATCCCGCGGATCTTCCTTGCCAATCCCACAAAAACACTTTCACCACGGACCAGGGCATATCTTTCTATTTCCATATTCATGAAAAATTGAAATGTTAATCCCAGCAGCGCTCCCCAGATTATTCCCATTCCATAGTTTGAAGCAAGATAGGGCCAGAGTATTATTTCACCGCTACCCAGTCCTAAGCCTAAAATAATAAAACTGGGGCCAATTATCTTTACCAATGATGGAGGATCAGGAAAAAGATTAACTTTTAATGGTTTTAAAGACACAATATATAATATAACTTAGAGGAAAAATTTAAACAATATTAATACATAAGGCAAAGATTAAAAAACCGTTATACATCTCCAGCATCTGTTTGACTTAAAGCAAGTACACCTATAGAATAAACTCATGCCTATTCATCTTATTTTTGAGGGAGCCGAGCTTTCCGGTAAAAGCTTTCTCATGAGTCAGATTTACCCGATTTTAGAAAGTAAAAATTTTACTTCTGATAATTTCCTGAATGGCTGTTTTTGGATAAACAGTGACATTGGAATTTTTGGTACACAGTATGGAACAAAAGTTATTCAAGAATACATTAAAATTGCTGAAATTTTAAAAGGCAAGCCGATTCTTTTCGAGAAATTCCACTTAAGTGACATGGTTTATAAAGAACAATCAGGGCAGGAAGTTATTGATTATTCTGCAGTCGAGGAAAGGTTGAAAAAACTTGGGTTTAAAATTGTTTTAACGGTTTTTGAAGAAAACCCTGCTTTGATTAAACAAAGATTAAAAGACAGAATTAAACTTTATCCGCATTATAGAAGAATTGCCAAACCCCCGGAGTATTATATTAAACAGCAAAGACTATATCTTGATTTGATCAAAAAAAGTTCCCTTCCTTATAAAATAGTAAAACTGCAAAGCTTTTCAGAAGATGAAACTGCTGAACTTTTCAAATGGCTTTCAATTGATAAATAGATTTAATTTGTGACAAAACTCCGTCGCAGCTTTAAATAAAACTATAATCACTATTTTTTGCCTTCTTATTTCTTTACGAATCGTGAAACACCAGGAAACATAGCCCCAGCAGTTAACATAAATAGCAAATAATCCAGGTTAGATTCCCCAAAAAAGTAGTTACCAAAACCATTTAATATGCTCGATACGCCTAGTATTGAAACACAATCCTTGATCTTGCCAATAGCTAGAAGAAAGGCTCTTAAAAGTACCGAACTTAAACAGTGAATTGTGTAAATGGTAAATATACATAGTAAGGTATAAATAGATAAAAAGAGTTAAAAAAGAACTTAAATCGCCAATGATAGGTAATTTTGTTAAAAAAGGGATAGAGAAACACTAAAAAGTCGTATTTTAGGGAAGATTCTATAGAACAAACTTCTGTGTCAAACGATACTATTTACGCAAAAATTGTTGCTCTTTATTTTCTTATCTCTGGTTTTGTAATTTTTTATCATTTCCTCTCAGAGTTTCTCAAAACCCCAAATGCTGAAAATTTTTACATGATTGGCTTTCCCGCAATAATACCAAACATTATTGGGATTGGTTTACTGTTTAGAAAATCTGTTTTCTGGTATGTGGCCATTCTTGTTCTTACTGTTTATCTGTTTATTTTTGGTGTTTTAGTTTTACCAGTATTATTATGGGAGTCATTGTTGGAGTTTTAGGCGCTTCATTCTTTTGAAATGAAAGAAAATATTCTCTGGATCGCTCACAGCATTATCAGCGTATTAATGCTTTATTCCTTGGTGGCTAAAACTAAAAGATTTTTTTATAAAAGAACCTGAAGAAGATAATTCAGGTAAAAAGAGATTGAGAGCTGTTTTTTGGGGATTAGGTATTACTGCTATCCCGTTTGCTATTTTGTCAAATATCGCACTTAATATTTCTAACAAGTAGCACTAAAATCTAATGATTCCCTTTCTCCGAAAGAAAAGAAACATTGATCCGCCAATAAAGACAATTAGCATCACAAGCAGACTTCCGTATAAAAATCTGTCAATCAAATATAAAAATGTCTTTCCGTAAAAAAGATACCTTACAGTTATCTTTAATCCGTGAATGATCAGACTGTACAAAATCCCCAAGAAAAATAAGTTGCCATAACCAAAATTCGAACCCTTAACTAGTTTGTATGCGGAAACGGCAATACATATCTCCCAAATCCACTGACTTATCCTTATTGATAATAAACCATCGTCAATCTTGAGTCCAAATAAATACTGCCAGGCCACAGCCGCAAGAGAAATAAGAATAAGATACCAAATTGGCCTAATATATTCTCCTAAAGTTTTGCCAAAAACTTTAATCTTGAATACGGCCAAGACGGCAAATCCCAAAATGACAACAAGAAGGAAGGTGGAAAAGAATGCGTCACTGCGTTTTTCCAAAGAGGAAATTTGCGGCAGAAGATTAAGTTTATCGCCCCCGGTAGTAAACGCTTTACCGCTCTGTGGACAATCGACTTTCTGATCTCCAATAAAACATTCTCGATTCTTTGTTTCAATTTTTCCTGAGACATAAACAATTGTTTTCATTTATCGGAATCCCAGACGGGGTAAAATTTGAGTTTTTATTAAAATAATTCCTAAAACGGTTAAGATAATTATGACAATGATATTAATAAGTAATTTATTGTTTTTCATTTTTAATAACCTAATATCAGTAGAACAGATTTATAATAAATTTTCAACTAATCATACAACAACTTGCTCTGCTGGATAACAAGGGTACGGTCCGAGACTTCCAAAAGAAAAATAACATTTAGCAATCAGAATAGGGCTTTTTTAAAGCTTACGGTCGCTTGGTGTCCAATCTTGCTGGGGGTCTTGGACCAAGCTAGAACCTCTTTAATTGGCAGTTGAAACTGTATAGTCATCGATATATACTTTCTTTAGTATGGATGACACTCAAAAAATGCTTCAAGCTATTGTAAATGGACAAAGCGCTATTAAACAGGAATTGCTAAGTAAAATTGATAAAGTCGACAAGAAATTAGATGGATTGGACGAGAAATTGGATAATGTTGAAGAAAACTTAACTGGAAGAATAGATAAGGTGGGTAAACAACTTGCATATTTGGAGGATGATGCCCCAACCAGAGAAGAATACGATAATTTAGAGAAGAAAGTAGACAGAATAGAGCATAAAGCCACTCCAACATTGTAATCAAGTCCCTAAAAATTAACCTTTAGTATATCTTGGGATCAAGCTGAGCGTACAAATCAGGATCCTTTTCGTAATTATAGCTTCCAATTGTCAAATGTTTCAGATATAATTCTTTTATAGTTGAAATAGTTTTTGAATCTCATTCAACGAGTCTGGATAATGAAAATCATCTTTCGTCCAGTTGGAATAATATAGAGTTTCCTCCGCTATTTTTTGCGCACGCGATTTTCTCACCCTTCGGGCAAGTAATGTCAAATACTGATGAAGCGCTCGAAGATATGTGCGTAGTTAGCAACAACAAGCGGTGTTCAAAAGGATCTGACGCAAGTTTACTTATTACTTGAGAAATTTAAATGAGTTACGAATTAAATTGTACGCTTCCGTGGCTTCTTTTACTGCTTCTTGATTTGTCTTATCAGAGATAGTGATTCCAATTGAATAAAGCATGCTACCATGAACTGTTTCTATAAGCATACTAATAATTTTTGTGTCGGATGGTAATTCAGATTCAGTTTTATATGACATTGCTTTTTCTCCGCTAATACTAGTTTCCATAATTTCAGTATAGTTACTAATTTTTGATTCCCTAAAATCCAATGTATCAAAAATGTCGTGCTTTGTTTTTTCTACATTGTCAACAATAGGAACGCCGACAATTGTAATTGACCAGGAGTTTGGATCTGTAAGCCACTCTCTAAAGTAAGCTTGAAAACTTACTCCTCCGATTGGAGAAGGAGACACACCTTTTACGCTAGTTGCACCCTTTGGGTAATCAAAACTTATTAATTTTTGATCATCAATAAAATGTTCAGAATTGTTGCGATATTGTGTTTCGGAAGTGCTGATTGAATGTTGCGTTATTTTTTTAATAAGTTGTGGAGAAAAAATCGCTCCTATAATTCCTAACCCAATAACAGAAATTGTTACAATTAAAACAACAATAGAGGAAAACCCATATTTATTCATTAATTCTATTAAATCATAAAAATAAAATACTTTCAATGAAAGTATAACTGTCATATTTAATGTTCAAATATAGGAAATCTGTCAATACCGCACCCCAATTCTTTCCTCATCAATAAGAACCTATCATACTACAGAAATTCGAGCGTCTAGGCTCTTTACTTTCAAAAGGATTATTAGGACCCTCTAATCCAACCTGCTGC
>JAHIVD010000012.1 GCA_018816815.1 Patescibacteria group bacterium | reverse complement strand
CAGATGAACTGATTCTTCCTGAACTAAATTCTTAAAGATTTCCTCAGCCACGAAAGGTATCATAGGTGCTGCAACCTTTGTAAGTGTCACTAAAACCTCATACATCACAGATAAACAGACATTCCTGTCTTTTTTATCAGCATTTAAACCAACCCGATCCCTTGACCTACGGATATACCATGTAGAAAAATCAACAACTATAAATTCCTTAAGTTGTTTAACAACGCCACTGGTATCATAACCCTCATACGCTTTTCTTAAATCAGTAATTAATTGAGAAAGCCTGGCTAAAATCCACCTGTCCAGCGCCCCCATCTCCCCAACTGCCTCAACCTTTCTAACTTCCCAGGGTAGTAAATTAGCATAATCTACAAAAAACTTATAAGTATTCCAAAATAGCAGCAGGAATCTATATTCTCCTGCTACTCCTTTTTCGCTAAAGTTTATGTCTTCTCCTTTCATAACAGGTGAACCCATCAAATATAGCCTCAGCGCATCACCGCCAAACCTTTCCAAAAGTCCTCTTGGATCAGGATAATTTTTGAAATTTTTACTCATTTTCCTACCATCCGTACCCAAAATCACCCCTGTTACTAAAACATTCCTGGCTAATTTATTTTCCTTTTCTTCTTTCCTAAGATGCAAAGCATTAGCAATTACATGAAGCACATAAAACCATGCCCTGATTTGGCCTGTGTACTCCACTATAAAATCAGGAGGAAAAAAATTCTCAAGTTCAACACTTAAGTTAAAAGGGTATTGTCTTTCTGCAAGAGAGGCCGAACCTGCTTCAATCCAGCTATCCAAAACTTCAGGCACTCTTTTTACGCCATTACCGCATTTTCCGCATTTTATAAAAACTTCATCAATTTCCGGTTTGTGCAAATCAGAAATCTTTTTACCTGACCTTTCCTCCAGCTCTTTTATTGAACCCGGCACAAATCTTTCCCCGCACTCACACTCCCAAACAGGTACCGGAGACCCCCAATACCTGCTTCTTGAGATATTCCAATCAGGAGCTGCTTTTAAACTTTTCAAAAATCTTCCGAGTTTAAAATGCTTTGGATACCAATTAACTCCCTTATTAGTTTTCTCCATCTTTTTCTTTAAATCCTGAACATTTACGTACCAGGCATTTTGAGGAGAGTAAAGCAAGCGGGTAGCACATCTCCAACAATGTGGAACACTGTGGGTATACTCATCTGTCCTGTAAAGCGCCCCCCGCTTTTTCAAATCTTCCAGTACTAACTTATCAGCTTTTAGATAATACATTCCTCCAAATGTCGGGACAAAATCCTTTACTACCCCTTCATCGTCAACATGCATAACCATCCGGATATTTTCTCTTAGCATTAATTCCAAATCTTCTTCACCGTATGGCGCCAAAGTCACTACACCGGTGCCTTCTTCCGGAGTAACAAATTCACCCCCTGTTACAATAAATGTTTTTTTGTCAGGATTGGTTTTAAAAGCAGGGTTTCTCTCTGCTTCGCAAGCATAAAAATCATAATGAGGAACAAATTTTGTCCCTATCAGGTCTTTGCCTTTAAACTCTTCCAGTATCTTGTATGGTTCATCTTTGAGTATTTTCAGTGTTTTTTTTGCCAGTATGTATTTTTCTTTTCCCTGGGAAACTTTGACATAAGTCAATTTTGGATTAACAGCAAGGCCGGAAGTAACCAGCTTATTCCAGGGAGTTGTTGACCAGGCCAGAATATAAGTTCCTTTTTCTTCTTTTATTTCATACTTATATACTGCAGTTACCTCTGTAATATCTTTATAGTTATGAGGATCCATAGCAACTTCAAAATTGGAAATTGGAGTTGAACAATGAGGACAAAAAAGTGAAACCCTCAGACCTTTGTAGATTAGGTTTTTATCATACATCTGCTTAAAAACCCACATCACTGTTTCCATGTAAGACAAATCCATGGTTTTATAAGCATCTTTAAAATCTACCCATCTGCCAATATGATCTACATACCATTCCCACTCAGAAGAAACATTGTTTACATAAGCTTTACAAGCTTCAATAAATTTTTTGATTCCAATTTTTTCTTCAATATCTTTTTTTCTTTTAATATCTAACTGCTCCTCAACTTTGTTTTCAGCAGGCAAACCATGACAATCCCATCCCCAAACCCTTCTGACCCTATACCCTTTCATTGTCCAATAACGGGGAAATATATCTTTTGGGATACTGGAAAGCAGGGTGCCGTAATGCGGAAGGCCTGTTATAAAAGGGGGGCCATCCAGAAAACTCCATTCTCCGTTTGGCGCTTTCTTTTCTACAGACTTTTCAAAAACATGATTTTTTTTCCAAAACTTTAAAACATCTTCTTCAAGCTCTGAAAAATTAACTTGTGATGATACTGATTTAAATTTCTGCATATTAATTCAATTCTAACAAAAAATACTAACACGGACTAGCTTAACACTTTTTCTCTTGTCCTTCTTCTGTGTTTTATAATGCAATAATTATAGGCATCTTCTAAAGCATCTACTCCTACTCTGTTTTGGTTGGTTCCGCGGACTACAGACGTTACCTCTTCGCCGTTAAACCTTACCTTAACACAAACCTCTACTTCAGATGCCGTATTAGGATTACCCTCAAGCAAACCTACACTGCTGTAATCTAAAAGTTCTATATCGCTTACTTCCGGGCAATTAGTCAATAAAACTTTTTTTAGCGCAATATCAATTGCATTTATTGGTCCAACCCCAACTGCTTCCTCAAAATACTGATCACCATTAATTCGCACTTTAACACGGGCCTTAGGTGGCAATGGGCTAAAATCTTCTACACCGGTTCCTTCTAAAACTGAAAACGGTCTTTGCTTGCCCTCTAGATGTTCATAAAGAAATAAAAATTGCTGTGTATCGCCAATAAGCAGACTCGTTTCCATCTTCTCCAACAACGACCTAAATTTTGGATTCTTTCTACTTAAAGCATAACCATGCTTTTCTAACATAATCTCCAAATTAGTACTTCCACTTTGTTCTGAGAAAATATATATTTGTTTATTCCCTACGTCTTCTGGTCTGATAAATTGATAGGAACTCTCATCTCTTTTTTGTCCGGAAGCATGAAGACCAGCTTTATGGGCAAAAGCATTTTCACCAACGTACGGAGCATCAGGATGAATAGGAATTCCGCATATATCGGCTACAGCGCGTGCAAACGGAGTTAGTCTAGTTAGATCTAATCCAGTTTCAATTCCATATATAAACTGAAGGGTTGGCAAGAAAGTGCACAAATTCATATTACCGGTTCTTTCTCCAATACCATTCACTGTTCCTTGAACTTGAACAACTCCTGCCTCCAAAGCCCTTATAGTATTAATCTCAGCTAATCCGCCATCTCCATGCGCATGAATACCAAACTTCGCATCAGGAAATCTGGCAACAGCATCCGTTACTGCTTCATATATAAATCTATCAGAACTTGCACCTCGGGTGTCACAAAGAACCAATCTGTTTGCTCCTCCAGCAATAGCTGCCTCAAGAACTTCAAATGCATGTTCTTTGTTTTGTTTACGGCCGTCAAACCAATGTTCTGCATCAAAGAATACTTCTCTTCTTTGTCCGCGCAAAAACTTAATACTTTCAAAAATATTATCTAAATTTTCTTGCCATGGTATCCTAAGCGTTCTTTCGACATTTTGCCTCCAGGTTTTTCCCACAAGGGTAATTATGTCCGTTCCGCTTTCAAGCAAACTCCTTAAACCTGCATCTTTATCAGCCCTAGTACCTTTTATAGTCATCCCAAAAGCTATTAATTGACTATCCCTTAAAACACCCCTCATTTGTCGAAAAAATTCCGTATCAATCGCGTTTGCTCCTGGCCAGCCGCCTTCTATAAGCTCAATGCCAAACTCTTCAGAAGCTAGAACCATTTCAGTTTTTCTCTCTACAGAAGATCTGAATCGTGGATCCTGAGCTCCGTCACGTACCACATCAACTATTTCTATCATAAATTTATTTAACCTTTCTGCTTTGTTCATTTTTTTCCCATAAAAAAACCTCCCTGTTTAGGAGGTTTCCGCTAATCTTAATTTTTAAATTAAGTTACACGAAACACCCTCCTAGTTTGGAGGTAATAATAATTGTTATAATGTTTGCAACACTTCGTATTTTCATGTTTATATTAAGTATATTACCACTTGCCCTATAATTTTGTCAAAATTTGATTTACTTATAGACTCCTTGTCTGTGTTCGATTTTTACTACTTCCACCAGGCTTTTCCTGGAATTGAATTTGTAAACTATTCTATAATCACCAAGTCTGGACTTAAAATAGCTTCCTAGTTCTCCATGCAGTTTAATACCTGCCCTAGGATCGTTTTTAATTCGGCCTAAACTGGAAATAACCTTTTTGTGTATTTTAATTGGCAGTTTTAATAGATTCTTCTTAGCTGATTTATGAATAATCAGAAATTTAGCGGGCATTTTTTGATAACCGATTCTTCAAATCTTTTTTCAAATCTTCCAAGGTAACAAAATCACCGCTTATAATTTCTTTTTCAGCTTGCCTGATATCATCCAGAGAATACTTTAATGAATAGATAGTTTCTTCCAGAGAATCAAGGTAATCAGACGATACTAACGTTGCTTTAATACGGCCTCTTTTAGTCAGATCCACGCGGGTGTAGTTCTCGTTGACAAGATCAACGAGTTTTAATAAATCTTTTCTGGCTTGAGTAACAGGGATAACTTGGCTCATAAACATAGTGTACACTTAAACGTACACTTTTGTCAATAAAGCGGATAGGGGTTTACCTATTAGAGCGGAGGAATGCAGGGATTTCTATATCTTCATCATTCTCATCAGTTTTCTCTTCACTGACCGCTTCTTCCTGTTCAGAAAGTGCTTGTAGTGCTTCAGAATCCTCTTCTGGCTGAGTTGATTTTGTCCAGGGTTTTGATTGTTGCTGCTGAAGAGAGCCGGAACCTATACCTGTTCCTATATATTCCCGCAGCCTTCTTCTTGTTTCATCAAAACCTGTTGCTATAACTGAAATTTTTATCTGGTCCAACTGGTCTTCTTTAATAGTTGCGCCAAAGATTATATTGGCATCCGGATCTGCAGCCTGGGCAATAATTTGTGCAGCTTCATTCACCTCTGCCATTGACAAATCAGATCCACCGACAATATTGAAAAGTACACCTTTTGCTCCTTCAATTGAAACTTCAAGAAGCGGCGATGCTATTGCCATTCTGGCAGCAGCAGCAGCCCGGTTATCTCCGCCTGCCACACCAATTCCCATGAGCGCCGAACCGGCATTTTGCATAATAGTTTTTACATCAGCAAAATCAACATTAATAAGGCCCGGCACAGTAATCAGATCAGAAATGCCCTGAACACCCTGACCCAGCACTGAATCTGCTAATTTAAATGCTTCCTGCAAAGTCATGTTTTTTTCAACTGTTTCCAAAAGCCGCTGATTAGGAATAACAATCAAAGCATCTACTTTATTATTATCTTTAAGTTTTTCCAGTCCCTCTTCTGCAACCATCATCCGTCTTGTTCCTTCAAAAGCAAAAGGCTTGGTAACAACAGCGATGGTAAGTGCGCCTAAATTTTTTGCTACTTGAGCCACAATCGGTATGGAACCGGTTCCAGTTCCTCCGCCCATTCCGGCAGTTAAAAATACCATGTCAGCATCTGACAAAACATCTTCAAGTTTTTGTGAAGATTCTTCGGCAGCTTGTCTACCAATTTCCGGATCTCCGCCTGAACCAAGTCCTTTAGTTAAAGTCTCTCCGATTTGAACTTTAGTTGGGGATTGGCTATTAAGCAAAGCCTGTGCATCAGTATTTACAGCCACAAACTCTACTCCTTGAATCTGCTGCAGGGAAATCATTGAGTTTAAAGAATTGGAACCACCACCCCCCAGTCCCATTACTTTAATCTTGGCAAATCGTTGAACATCCGGTTTTATAAGCATAATTTTTTAAAAATTATATTAACTTAAGAATTATATTTACCATTGAAACAATTATTTCAATAATAACTTATTCTCGATAATATAATTTCCTCTCGGGCAGAATATAGCAGATCAGCAGTAATAATATCAAGTCCCTGCTTAAGGCAAAAATGACTTAACCAAATCTATTCCCTTTTGTATTACCCCTTTTATCGGCAAACTGCCGGATAAAACAGGGATACGCAGCTGGCCTTGAGTGTTTTGTGCCGCTCCATAAAGAATAAGTCCTGCTGCAGAAGCAAACGCAGGAGAATCTACTTCTTCTATAAGTCCTGACAAACCGTCAATTTGACCAAGTCTTGCAGGGAAACCAAGCACATATTTTGCCTGTTCCAGCACACCAACTGTTTGGGCACCGCCTCCGCAGAACACCAAACCAGATGGTGTTTGCGTTCCAAAACCGCTCTTTTTAATTTCTTTACCAACATATTTAAATATTTCCTGCAACCGGGGTTTAATAATTCCATCAGTTACTGATTTACGGGAAATTTTTTGTATATCCTCCTGAATCCCCAGAGACTTAACATCTATTATTTCCTCGTTTTTCTTCTTTTGACTTAAATTAGCTTTATTGTTTTCTTCTTTTCTTTCTCCGGCCATTGCAGGAACTTTTGAAATCTTATTCAACGATAATTTGATCTTTTCTGCTGATTCAAGCGACACCCGAAGCCCTACAGCCATATCCGAAGTGATGTGACGTGCACCAATCGGCACAACCGATGAATAAGCAACAGATCCGTCTATAAAAATAACAACATCTGTTGTTTCTCCGCCAATATCAACCAAGACTACCCCTAGCTCCTTTTCAGTATCAGTTAAAACAGCCAATGCAGAGGCAATACCTGAAAAAACCAGCTCTGTTACATCAATTCCTACTTGTGAAATACATTTGACAAGATTTCTCATTGAAGTTGTAGAACCTGTAATAATGTGGGTTTCTGTTTCAAGCCTCACTCCGGTCATCCCTGCCGGGTCTTTTATACCTTCTTGTCCGTCAACCGTAAAAGTGCGCGGGATTACATGAAGTATTTCCCTTGACGAAGGAAGAGGTATTGCCCGGGCCGCGTCATTTACCCTTCTTACGTCTGAATCTTTAATTTCACCTTCAGGTTCGGAAACAGCTACGACTGCGTGTTGGTTTACACTTTCTATTTGAGGTCCGCCAAGAGATATGAATGCTTGCGAAATAGAATAACCAGCCATTCTTTCGGCTGCCTCTACAGATTCTGTTATAGCTCCTACTGCTTCATCTATATCAACTACCTGTGTCTTTTTTACACCTTTTGAGGCAGTTGAAGAAACTCCAATTAAATTTTTTTTGCCGGATTCATCTATCGATGCAATCAGGGTTGCTATTTTTGATGAACCAACATCTATTCCGCAAACAATTTTATCTTTTGCCACTGCTGCGCCTTTCTCTATTAGAATTTATTATAAAACAGAACTGTTCGTCCTTAATCATGATTTTTAGGGGCAAATCTCACAATCGGTTTATCAAATCTTAAATCGATAAATATGAGTTCTCTAAAATCTATTTTAGCCTCTGCAAGGATTAATTGTAAAGATGCAAGTTGAATATCAATTTGGTCATTTAACCGGAAAATAATTTTTGGATCTACTGTATCCGGATTTACAATGAAAAATCCTTCAGCAATCCAGCTTTTGTTTACAGTTACACCAAATTTTTTAATCCCTTCTATAATCTTCAAAGAATGATTAATTAAATTATTTTTAAATCTCTTACCTATAACAATTTCTGAATCGTCAATGTAAATTTCCGGAATATCCAGATTATCTATGCTTTTGGAAAAAACCACACCTTCGTCGTCTACTATATAAGAGTCCTGTGCCACTGATGCCTCAGAAGTTGCAACATTATTAATTAAAGAAGACAAGGAAGCTTGCTTTTCTCTAGTTTTCAGTAAAATTGCAGCCGGTTTCCTTGATATAATTTGGAGTTTTACTTTATCAGGAATCATACGGCCAACTGTGGCAATCCTTATGCAGACAAATTTTTCTTTTAAACTTTCCAGTAATTGCTTATCATTTAAAAAAAAGAAATTTTGTCCGTACAGACCTGATTCGTTTTTCAATTGGTCGGTGTTTGCGCAATCTATTTTATCTCCTGAAACCTCAATTTGTCTGATGTGGAAAAAACCGGAGCGGTCAATAAGTATTACTACTGCAATAATTAAACCAACAAGTGATAAAAAAATAAATTTTAAAAATCTTAGAGGTTTTCTTCTACCTTTCCTGATCATATCTTTTTAAGCAGTATTGTCTCAAGCGCTATCCGTTTTGCAGCAGATGTGATCACAACGGATTTTGCACCTAAAGCTGCTTTGGTTAATAAAGGTAAATTCCTCAGCGCACTTTCTATCTCTTTAAAAAGAGATTCTGCAGATAATTTAGATTGAGGTAAAATTCCCGCTAAACCTAAACCTTTAAAATATTCGGCATTTTTGTTTTGTTCGTCTTGGTAAAGATACGGGATCGGGATAACTAATGCAGGCTTTCCCAGGAAAGCTAACTCTGTCAGAGTATTTATTCCTGCCCTGGAAATAACTAAATCTATTTTCGAAAGCATAGCACCCCACCCGTCACCTATCCATTTTTTAACTAAGTAATGATCATTTTGCTTATTTTTAAGTCTTCCGAAATCATTAAATTTATTATCTCCGGTTACATGAATAATTAAAGCTATTTTTGTTAATTCATCCAAAGCTTTCTCAACTGCAGTATTTAAAATATGTGACCCTTGATTCCCCCCTGTAACAAGTAAAACAGGCAGGTTTTTTTGTTTTGCTGTTTTAAAAATTCTTTCATATATTAAATCCGGTTTATTTTCCGGCTGCAGAATTTCTTTTCTGATTGGATTACCTGTCAAAATAGTATTTTCTTTTTTAAGAGAAAATTTTGAAACAAAACTTAAACAAATTTTATCCGCGAATAAAGCACTGATTTTATTTGCAAGACCGGAAACCAAAGTCTGCTCATGAATTACAATAGGTACTGACAAAAGCCACCCCAAAAAAACTACCGGAACAGCCACATAACCGCCAAAGGATAAAATTACATCCGGTTTTTCAGATAAAACTATATAAAAAGCCTGAATAAAGCCAATTGGTATTTTAAAAAGAGACGGAATTGTATAAAGAGTAAGGACTCTTTGCAATCTTCCTGCTATTATTGGAATAAATTTAATTCCCTTTGCTGGCAGAATTTGCGACTCTACTGAAGCAGTCTTATCTCCTTCCTGGGTTGTTTTTCTCCCAACATAAACCACATCTACCCCACTGGTCTTCCTTAATTCCTCAATAGTTGCTATTGCCGGTGTAAAATGTGTTCCTGTAACTAAAATTTTCATTTTTCCAATTTAAAAGGCTTCAGTTTCATAATTTATGGTTTTGTTTTGAAATATTCAGTAAAATTCCAACAGCTGTTAAGTTTGCAACTAATGCTGAACCTCCATACGAAATAAAAGGAAGCGGCACTCCTGTCAGCGGAAATAATGATGTCATAGAAGATAGGTTAATTATTGCTTGAATTCCCAACCAGGAAATAAGTCCTAAACTTAAAATTTTTCCAAAATTATCCTGAGCATTTTGTGCAATCTTAAAACCCCTTATTAAAAGAATGGCAAACAATGCTATCACGAAAATTCCACCCATAAATCCCAGTTCCTCTCCAATAATAGCAAAAATGGAATCTGTATGAACCTCTGGGATATATGCAAATTTTTGCCTGGAGTGCCCCAGACCTAAACCAAATAAACCCCCTGATCCAAGTGCTATTAAAACCTGAAGAATGTGGTAAGTATAACCTTGCGGATCAGAAAATGGGTTTAAAAATGCCAATATTCTCTTGCTTCTGTAAGCAGAAGTAAGTATCAAAGCTGCAGCTGCTGCTATTCCAACCGGAATAGTTAAAATAAAATGCCAAAGCGCTCCTCCGGCTGCAAAGTAAATAGCAAAGGCTGTTAAAACAAAAACAGCTGAAGAACCCAAATCCTTTTGCAAAACAGCAGTAATAAAAGTAACACCTGCAACTAACATTAAAAAGGGGAGTGCTTTAGTTTTCTTTTCAAAAAGCACTGCAAAATAAATTACTCCAGTTAATTTAATTATTTCAGCTGGTTGAATTGTCACGCTCCCAAATCTTAACCAACGATGAGCTCCTCCGCCTGAAACTCCCAGTCCCGGAATAAAAACTGCAACCAAAAGAGCTAATGAACAAAGAAGCAATGGGACTGCAAGGAGTTTAAATTTTCTATAATTAAATCTGGCAAAGAAAACCAATGAAAAAACACCGATCGTCATCCAAATAAGTTGCTGTTTTATATAATAGAAATTATCATTAAAATCATTTAAACCCTTAATTGCCGAAGCATCATAAACTATTAATAAACCAAAGAGGATCAGTACCGCGGTTGTTACAAGAAGAGGTAAATCCATGCACTCTTTCTGTGATTGAAGTTTTACTTTTTTAAATATCATAGGTTTTTTAATAAAAATATTGATCTTATTTTGAAAGTGAAGCTATCCATAAGCCTAAAATTGCAAATATTCCGCCTGCCAACCAAAACCTGCTGACTATTTTCGGCTCCTCCCAATTCTTGTATTTTAAATACATATGAAACGGAGAAACCGGAAAAATTCTTCTTTTTAGAACTTTTTTAGATAGTATTTGAATCAAAGATGAAGAAACAATAACAATATACATACCTCCAATTATTGCTAAAGCTAAAATTTTACCTGTTAACAGCCCGACAACTGCCAATGTTGCGCCAAATGCAAAAGCACCTGCATCACCTAAAAAAATTCTGGCAGGCCAAATATTAAAATACAAAAAAGCAAAAAGCAAACCAATCCAGATTCCTATAAATGGTGCAAGTGACAAATTCAAGTTTTGCGCATTAAGCGCTAAAAAAGCAAACAAACAAATAAGCAAAAGTCCTGCAGATAAACCATCCAAACCATCTGAAATATTATAGGCATTTGCAAATGAAATAATTACAAAAGCTGCCAGTGGAATATACCAAATATTCATAATAAAATTACCTAGGCCTAAAATATAGAAATTATTTAACCCTGCCATAAAGTAGAGCATTATTGATATGGTAAAAGCCAAAATAGTTTGAATTAGCAACATTTTTTTTCTACCAAGCCCCATCAACTTACCTTTTCTTCTGGTGATTATAAATTTAATATCATCAATTAAACCCAAGGATCCGAAGGAAACTAAAGTAAAAAGCAAAATTCCCAGGGACATTTTATCAACAGAAGGGCCTAAAAAAGCATATCCAACACTTAAAACTACCAGTATGCAAATTAAAAGTATTCCACCGCCCGAAGGAGTGCCAATGTCTTTTTTCATTAATTGATCATGTATAGGAGTTTCAGATTTTTTCTCTTCTTTTTCTTGAATCCGCTCAAAGCGTCTCTTTAAATAAAAGAGCAGATCAATAAATGGCACCATAAAAACCGATGTCACTATAAATGATAGTAAAACCAGTCCAAGCAATTGAGTCATGTTTTTTTTGCAACCCTCTTCACAACCTCATCCAGTCTTACTGCTCTGGACCCCTTAATCAAACAAAGATCACCTTTCCCCAATATTCTAAGCAGTCTTGAAACAATATCAGAATTACCTAAATTTGATTCCAGCCTATCTTCCCAATAACCTAAACTTTTTAATTCATCTGCTATAAATTCCGTATCTCCCTTACTTAAAAAAACAAAATCCAATTTTTCTTTATATATTTTTTGCGCAGCTGCTCTATGCAGCTTCTCAGAATATGAACCTAATTCTCTCATTTCACCCAACACAATTATCCTACGTCTTGCCGGCATAGCAAGCAAAACATCTATAGAAGCTTCCAGTGCACTTGGTGAACTGTTATAAGTATCATCCAACAAAATTGAACCATTAGGGCCTTGAACTGCCTGCAAACGATGCTCTGATGGCTTTATTGATTCCAAAGCCAACTTAATTTTTGTTAACGGCACTCCGTTAACAACCCCTAAAAGAGCACCGGCAAGTGCTGAGTAGACTTGATGTAATCCTAAAAGCTGGAAATTAATTTTAACTCGTTCTACACCAAGGTTTAATTCAAAAGTAGTAGCAAAATTTTCTATTTTAAGATTACCTGCCCAAACAATGCAATTTTTGGGATCCATACCATAATAAACAACAGTTCCTTTGCAACTCTGGGCCAATTTTCTGCAATTTGGGTCATCATAATTTAATATTGCCATTCCGCCTTTTTTTAAAGATGCCACTAATTTACCTTTTTCCTCTAAAATTCCGTTTATTCCTCCAAGAAATTCACTATGAACATAGGCAATTTTAGTAACTACAACAGTCTTAGGTTTAACAAGCGAGAGATAAAAATCTATTTCATTTTTATACTCTATCCCCATCTCCAAAATTATTTTCTGGATTGTGGGATTCGCTCTTAAAATTGTAGACGGGATATTTAGTATGGGATCTAGATTTGGTTTTGTTGAAATAGTTTTATATTTTTGGGATAGAACTGCTTTAGCAACCTGCACACAAGTAGTTTTCCCAACAGATCCTGTTACGCCAATAAATGTTTCCGGTTTATATAGTTTGGCATATTGCTTAGCCAAATATATCCGAAGCAAATGGAACGGTTTTTTAAAAGCAGGAATTTTTGTTTCATAAGGAGTTACTTGATCCCAAATCGGGTGCTTTGCGATATCCACACCGTCAATTATACCTTAAACCTGCTTTAGATCCTAGGGATCGCAAACTCTACTAATATCCACACCAAGGGCTCTTAATTTCTCAACTACACCTTCATAACCTCTCTCGATTAATTCCGCTTGATTGATAACACTTTGCCCTTTTGAAACCAATGCTGCAACAACTAAAGCCATTCCTGCCCTTATATCCGGAGTTTCCAGCACTCTTCCGCGCAACCTATTTGGTCCATACACCAGCACTCTGTGCGGATCAGCTAAAGTAATTTTGGCGCCCATTTTGATTAATTTGTCAGTAAAATACATTCTTCCTTCATACATCCAATCATGACATAGGGTTATTCCTTTAGCTTGTGTTGCCAACACTATAGCAACACTCATCAAATCAGTTGGAAATCCGGGCCAAATATTGGTAATAAGTGCTGGTACTGATTTAAGTTTTGACGGATAAACTACGATGGTGCTACCGATATGTTCAAATTTAATACCAAAACTCTGAAGCGGTTTTAAAACAGGATCCAAATAAACTCCCTCAAGTCCTTCAATCTTAATTTCTCCACCTGTTACAGCTGAGGCTATTATATATGTACCTGCTTCAATGTAGTCTGCCCCGATCCGAAAATTGGTCCCGTTTAATTTAGCAACACCGGTTATAGTTAATGTTTCTGTCCCAACACCCTCAATCCGTGCACCCATCTGCAAAAGCATGTTACAAAGATCCACAACATGAGGTTCTTTGGCGCAGTTTTCTAAAATTACCTGTCTTTGTCCTAGCACTGAAAACAAAATCAGATTTTCCGTTGCCGTAACAGAAGCTTCCCTTAGGAAAATACGGTAATTCCCGCTAGTTACTTGCGGAATACTCAAACTATATTTCAAGTTGCTCTTTTTTAAAGACACTCCCAGCGCTTTAAAACCTTCAAGATGAGTATCTATGCTTCTTTTACCAATAATATCCCCTCCGGGATGATAAAAATTTACTTTACCTGCTCTTGCAAGAATGGCTCCTACCAATACAAGAGATCCCCTTAATTTAATCATTAAATCTTCCGGCAAAGTGAAATAGCGGATATTTAAAGCTTTAATTTTTAGTGTAGAGCGGTTTTTCTGAACCTTTATCCCTAATTTTTGTAAAATCTGTATCAGGATTTCCGTATCCTTAAGATCAGATATATTTTCTAAAACAACTTCATCCTGAGTCAACAGCGAAGCTGCAATGCAGGGAAAAATCGAATTTTTATTACCGGATATTTTAACTGATCCTTTTAACTTTTTTCCACCGTTTATAATGTAGCGCATAATTAAATAATATAATTACTACAAACTCTGCTTTAAAACAACTATCTCTAAAGCTTTACTTTACTTTACTTTACTTTACTTTATTTTATTTTATTTTATTTTATTTTTGCTTTTATTTTAAATACTGCAGATATTATTATATGCTTTCTTGGATTTAAATTCTCAACTTTAATCTGTATGATTTCAGATTCCAGGTTCAGTACTTTAATGCTTTTAGTATGATTTTGCAAGGATTTGTTCAAAAAAAGATTTCCGCCAATGCTGCCTGGTAAATTTAAAAATTCCAGAGTTTCCAAATTCTGAGCATTAAGATATTCAACAAATTTTTTTATACTCAAACCTGATTCTGCTTCTATTGCAGCCTGATCTACTCCTATTCCGTATTTTGTTACCTTACCCTTAACAGAAATTGTTTGTATATCTTTTATCCGGTTTTTGATTACCAATCCGTCAAATCCTAAATCTGATATCATGATTTTAGAACCGCTCCCATATAAAAAATAGGTTAAACCCAGTTGTCTACACATACTGATTATTTTAATTAACTCTTTAGTACTAAAGGCAATAAAAAATACTTTAGCAGGTCCTCCAAATCCGGAAGCTGTGTGGTGTTTCAAAGGTTCATTAAATTTAAACCTGTCTTTTCCAAAAGAATCAACAATTAGCTTATATTTAGAATCCATAGATTTTTTTCTGCGGTCACGAAACAGACTCAAAGCTGGCAATTTTTACTACCTTTACCAGCTTTTCACTGCTGCGGTAAACCCACTCAGTGCCAACTCTACTGCCTCTTTTTCAGACCAGGAAGTTTCTATCTTTCCATCTAAATTCATAGAAGCCTCGTGGCCTTTCCCAAAAATTCCGATAGTATCTCCAGCCTTGGCAAGATTGTTGATTGCAAAATCAATTGCTTTTTTCCTATCTTTTAAAACAAAGATATTTTTATCCATAACTCCTCCAACCTTTTTAGCTCCATCTGCTATCTGTTTATTAATTAAATCCAGCTCCCCTCTTGGGTCTTCTGCCGTAATTACTGAAATATCTGCCAATTTCCCGGCAATTTGACCCATTAAGCTTCTTTTTTCTATGTCTCTTTTTCCTGCTGATCCAAAAACAGCAATCAATCTTCCTTTTGTTTTCTTTCTTAAAGACTTTAAAGCTTGCTCCAGCGCATTCGGCGTATGGGCAAAATCTACAACAATCTTAATATTGCGGTTATTCTCAATCTCTTCCATCCTTCCTTTTACATTCTTAAAATTTTCAAGGGCTTTTTGGGCAATTGTTTTATCAATCCCTAAAACAAAAGCAGTGGCAAGGGAACAAAGTGCATTTTCTAAATTATACTCTCCGGTAATCTTCAAATTTAGCTTTATATCCTGTTGGTTAAAATCACCTCTTTGAAATCCGAATGTCATTATTTTACCTGCAAGTTTACCTGTATGGTTTTTAAGATTCTGGTTAATTATTGCAAATTTTACTCCCTTCAATAACTTTAGTTTATCTGCCAGATAATTCTTATATGTTCTATGATAATCAAGATGCTCATGAGTGACATTAGTAATAACACCGATTTCAAACCTGATCCCCCAAAAACGGAATTGATCTAAGCCGTGAGAGGTAACCTCCAAAACCAGATACTCACTGCCCCGGTTAAAAGCTTCTCTTGCAAATTTTTGCACTGTAAACGGATCAGGTGATGTTACATGAAAACCGGTATCATATGGTTTTCCAGCAACCATGGCATTTATTGTTGAAACCATGGAAACCTTTTTACCGGCAGCTTTTAGAATCTGATAAACCATATTTGTAGTAGTAGTTTTACCGTCAGTACCGGTTATACCAATCACTTTAAGCCCCCTGGTGGGGAAGCCGTAAATAACATTTGCCAGGATAGCCACAGGTAAATGATAGATGGTGTTTATCTTCTCTTGAGGAAAAATATTTTTTAATAACTCTTTTACTGTTTCCATGAAGAATATTATATAACAGACTTCATATCTATTCCGCTATTGGAGCGATTTTATAATAGAAGAGTAACTGTTTAGCTATTTCAAAAAAAGTAGGTGCTGCGGTTTCTGAGCCGAAAATAGAAGATGATGGTTCATCAAAGCGCACCAGCATCACAAATTTCGGATTATCCGCCGGCGCAAAACCTACAAAAGAGGCAATTGTTTTATCTTCATCATAATGGCCGGCAACCGGAATTTGGGCAGTTCCTGTTTTTCCTGCAATTTTAAATCCCTTAAGCCTAAGCACTCTTGCTTCCCCCTCTTCAACTGCCGCAACCATCATCTCTTTTATCACCTGGGACGAAGAATCCTTAATCACTTTTCTTACAACCTTTGGATTTACCGTGAAACTGCCTTGATCGTTGGTAATTTCTTTTACTATATGCGGCTCCATTAAATTCCCGCCATTTGCTATAGCTGACACTGCAGTAACCATCTGTATTGGCGTAACTGCAATACCCTGGCCGAACGACGCTGTTACCAGGTCGATTTCCCTCCAACTATTTTTTGGCCTGATATCAGGCGAGGATTCATCCTGGAGATCAATATTTGTAGGCTGCCCAAATCCAAAATTATCAAGATAAGAATAGAATTTATCCAACCCTAACTTCCTGGCTACAAAAACCATTCCTGTATTGTCCGAATGAACTATCACATCTTTTAAAGTAGAATCCGGATAATATTTATTATCCCAAGTCCTTATAGTAAAACCGCCGACAGAAATCGGACCGGAACAACTGTCGCATTTTGTGTCCGGACCTACCAAATCCTCATTTAAAGCTGCTGCCATAACCAAAACTTTAAAGGTTGATCCGGGTTCGTAATGATCAGCAACAACAGGATTCCTATAAAATTCTTTTGGATAATCAAAATATTTTTCAGGATGATAATTGGGAAAAGATGCCATTGCTAAAATTCCCCCTGTACCCGGCTCCATCACCACAATAGAACCGGCTTTAGCACCGTATTTTTCAACTCCCTTTTTAAGAGCTTGTTCAACAATATACTGAACTGATCTGTCAATGTTTAAGATTAAATTTTTTCCGTTTCTTGCATCATTTGTTAAAAACTCCCCTATCAGTATTGGTAAACCTAAAGCATCTCTTTCGTGTCTTATTGACCCTGAAATACCTTTTAACTCTCCGTCAAAATAGCCCTCCAATCCAAAATTACCTTTAGCATCAGAATTTACAAAACCCAGTAAATGTGCGGAAGATGAACCTTCAGGATAAAATCTACTGCTGCCCTGATTAAAACCAATCCCTTTTGAGATTAGTTTTTCAATTTGTTTTTTTTGATCAAAAGAAATTTTCTTTTTCAGTGGCACCCAATAAAGATCCTTTTCTAAATTATTGACTAATTCCTTTGCCAAATCATCTATATTGTCCTGTGATTCTGATAAAGCCTTAGCTAAGAGATAAGAAATTTGAATTTTCTGATCTTTTGCTATTTCCTTAGGTAAACCATATAAAGTAAACGAGGGGTTAGAAGAAGTTAAAATAGACCCGTCTGAGAAAAAAATATCTCCTCTAACAGCATCCAGTGTCGTATCTGTAAAATGCTGATTATCTGCTTGAGACTGCAAAAATTCTGCACGGACTATTTGCCAATAGAATAAACGAATTACAATGAGAGAAAGAAATATGAGAAGAATTGCCCTGATCCAAAGTATTCGCATAATTTTCGAAGAGAATTAGCAGGTTCTTTTAACTCCTTTGAAACACCAAAGAATAAAACCCTTAATATAGCAAACACTAAATTGCATATCCTAATCAACGAATATATTGTATACTTTCAGGCGGTGAAAAACCAAGCTCTGCAGATTTAGATGCAACAAAATTCAATGATTCGCTTGAAGCTATCTCATTTTTCAAAAGTTGATTTTCTGTATTCAGTCTCTTTGACAGCAGTGATAATTTTTCCAGCTTTCCGCCATACTCAACAACATTATTACTGGCCCAGATTTCTACAACTATAAGAATAAAAAGACCTGCTGCTACCAGGCATGCGTACTTTTTTGAGAATCCATTTTTTTGTTTATCCGGCTCAAATTTTTCTATAATCGTCATAGATTACTCTCTAATTGTCATAAATTATTCTCTAATCGTCATAAATTATTTCCTAATCATTTTAATATCTATTTTTGTATCTATAGTTTCTTAAAAACCCTCATCTTTGCTGATCTTGATCTGGGATTCCCGCTCACTTCTTTTTCACCCGGAACTACTGGTTTCTTAGTTAAAATCTGACCCGTTCCTGCATTTTCCCACGCCCTAAAAGTATTCTTAACGATCCTATCTTCCAGTGAGTGAAAACTAATGACAACAATACGGCCATCTTTTTTAATTAAGCTTAAACAATTATTTAATCCTTCCTGTAAAGCGTTTAACTCATCATTTACTGCAATCCTAAGAGCCTGAAATGCCCTTGTTGCAGGATGCTTGCTCTCCGGGACTTTAGTGTAGGCAGAAATCTTTTTCCTTCTGCCTCCTATAACCCTTTTTACAATTCCGGCAAACTCCAAAGTATTTGTTATCGGGCTTACTTCACGGGCGCTGACCAAAGCACGAGCCAAATGCCAAGAATATTTCTCTTCACCCATTTTTGTAAATAATTCATATAACTCCTTTCTTGTTAAAGAATTTACTAAATCTAATGCCTTTACATTAAGACTTGGATCCATCCTCATATCCAAAGGCCCTGATTTTCCAAAAGAAAAACCCCTTTCCGGACTCTCAAGCTGTAAACTTGAAACCCCAAGATCAAAAATTGCACCTTTAAAGCAACCTTTAAGATCAGGTCTTGCAAGGGTAAATATTAAGTCTTTTAGATCCCTGAAATTACCTAAAATTAACTTATATTTATCCCCGGTAATACCTTTTTTCTTAAACCTCTTTTGCACTCTTTTAAGGGCCAGCGGGTCAACGTCAATTCCAATGACTCTCCCTCCCCGCGCTATTACTCCTATTGAATGCCCTCCGTCGCCTAAAGTACAATCAATGTACCAGGCATCTCGTCCTGTACCGGCCGGCACAGGTATAAGTGCTTCCAGGCTTTCTTTGAGAAGAACGCTTCTATGATAACCTTGCATACTCTTTCTCTACTTCCTTTAGATGCTTTTTCCAAAGATCAACATTCCAAATCTCAAAATGATCACCCGCACCAATTACTATCACTTGCAAACCTGTTTTAGCATAAGCCGCCAGACCATCTGGTATAACAAAACGGCCCTGAGCATCTAATTTCACCTGTATACTGCCCGAAAATATATACCTCCTAAGCAACCTTGCCCGTTCTTCTGTTGCCGAAATCTCAAGCTGTCTTTTTGCCTCTTCTTCAAATCCTTTTTGGGAAAATCCCCAAATACAACCTTCAAATCCTCTTGAGAGGACAATTGCTTTATTGCCTCCCAATTCTTGTCTCATTAACTTTGGCAGGACAATCCTGCCTTTTCCTGAAAATTTAGTTTGGTATTCGCCCAAAAACATGAAGACATCCTCATCCCCCGGAGTTTAACCGGAGCTTTCTGGGCAGAAATTTTATTCTTCTTTATTTAGCAAAGAAGACAACCATTTTTCACCATCTATAACCATTTTCCACCATTTTTCACACGCTTGTCAAGAGGTAAATTTTAGGAAAATTAACTTTGAGGTTACAGAAGAATCAAGAAATAGGATTTACATCTATTAAATAGATAACACAGTTGCAGTATTAAGCGGAATCTAAATTTTCCTAAACTAATATTTCCTAAACTAATATCACTTTTCAGAACTGGAAATAATACAAATATAGACAGAATTATTTTTCTCCGTTATCTCTTCTGCGCTCATCAAGCAAAACCAGCAGACATCGCTCAATGATTCCAAAAGTCAAATTATCCCAGACAGCATTCGAATCAGTGCATCCTCCTCTTGTTAAAAAATTTCCTTCTTTAGTTAAAACTGCCTGAATAATTTTATTCATTAAAGGAGGAGTAAAGCTTGGCGCTTTTCTAACACTAAAAAAATCCATTTTGTCCCTGTTAGAAAATCCGCTCAAATCTTCTAATAATCGACTAATTGATTCTTCCGATAATCCGTCATTACCCTTCTTTACTTCTTCTGGAGGGGAATTACTAGGATATTCCTCTCTTAATAAGGACTTTTGTCTTCTTTCGGGAAATGGGACAGGAGTTAAATCCAAAACCTGAACCAAAACATCCCCATACTGCAAAAACCAGTCATCGCCTTCCTGCAACTTTCGTACTGTCGGCCTCTTTTTTGACGAAGGCGAGCACAGCTTTCCATCATAAATAGTCCTACCTATTAAGGGTTTGACTTTGTCAACAACATCCTTTAAAGCGCAACCTTTATCTCCATCAAAAAGAACTAATTTAATTAGAGCCAGCTCTGAGGGGGAATAATAATATTCTCTTTTTTGTCCAGTAGTTCGAACACCGGGATGGATCATGCCGTTTCTCCTTAAGGTGGCCAAAGTCCTGATTTCCATAAGATTCAACAATCCGCAAGCCTCAGAAACAAAAATCTCTTCCTGCATCCTTCTTGGATTAATAACTGCTGTTTGTACCGACCTTTCAAATTTTCCCAGAAAATTAAGTATAGTATTTCTTCTCTCTAAATCAAGAATATCCTGTGACTCTAGGCAAAAGCTAATCCCTCCACGTTCTGCTCCTCTCGTAATCTCTTTCATTAATAATATTAGATTACCTCAAAATATTAGGTGGATTATCACAGAAAGTTTCCAAAACTGCAAGGGCTTCTTATCTTATTCTTAATGAATCTGAACTTTCCTAAACTAATATCATTTTTCA
Organism: Patescibacteria group bacterium; assembly: GCA_018816815.1. Lineage (GTDB taxonomy): Bacteria > Patescibacteriota > Microgenomatia > Daviesbacterales > UBA10151 > UBA10151. The sequence goes on along the minus strand of JAHIVD010000012.1, from coordinate 6,444 downwards.
GAATTTGAGGTGATGTAAATACAAACAGAATTAATAGTTAAGAAAAAGGGATGAAAATAGGTGTAGCTTTGTTTTGCTTAAGATGTATTTCACCTGAGGAATACGACTTCAATACATCAAAATTAAGTTTGCGAAAGTAAACAATTATTTACTTTCTTGAAGTTCCCGAGAAGCTCTTTCAGCAAAAAAATCTGTTATACTTGTTTTTAATTGTGAAGGTAAAATCGGTTTCCTTATAATTCGAATATCATCTAAAAATCTTACTTGCATTCCATCTCGTACCCGCGAAACATTTGATGCAGTAAATATAATCACCGACGTTTCTACACCTTTTTCTCTTAAATCCCTCAAGAGGGTCAATCCAGGAAAATCATCTCCATCCCCCTTGCTTGCTCCATCAGGTATAAGGGGATCAACTAACATAAGATCTCCATCCTTTATTAGTTGTATTGCGTTTTCTGTAAGAGCATCTACTCTTCTTCCATAAACCACGAAAGAGCAACCAGCATCTTGAAGCGGGCGTACCACAGGACCTATTATATCTACATCATCTTCAATCCAAAAAATACGGCGGTTGGCTAACAAAGCTTCTTTGTCAACCACTCTTCCTGCAGTTCTATCGGTTTTGTCTACTTTTTCTTCTAATCTTTCCATAATTGTCCATAAGTATATCATAAAACAACAAATGTCAGACCAACGTAAGTTCTAAAAACGATTGCAACCCCCTGGTAAGTTAGAATTCACTTCCTAAAGTAGTCAGGAGGTGAACAATTAGTTTGGATAAACATAGAAAATTGACTAAAACCGAAAGGTTGTTGCTTTCCCAGTGGGAACAGGAAGGGTTATCAAATATTGAGTGTAGTAAAATGCTGGGCAGGGATAAATCTACCATTGGCAGGGAGTTAACCAAAAACAGGATTAAGGTACAAAATCCCAACAGGCTACGTAGGCTGTGCAGGATCTTGGCTTTACCTTAAAGGAGATAAGATCTCACTTGAGGCTATGGATAAAATTATCTACAAATTCAGACTGAAGGTTTAACAACTCTAACTGCCCCCTTCAGTTGTCAGAGTTAAGACTTCGTAAAAGTGTCAAAATTGAGATTTCCGATTACAATGTTATCTTTCCGGATTAGCTTTCTCTTTTTCTACGATCAGGAGAAAGTCCGTTATAAATTGCCTCAATCCGCCAAAAGTCAATCCATCTATCAATTCATCTACGGTAGGATCCAAAGACCATCTTTCTTTTTTTGCTAAAAAATCCTCATCTTCTTTTAAGAGTCTTTGAATAATTGCGCGCACTAATGAAAAAGACTTTAAGCCTTCTGGCAGTTTCTGATAACTTACAAGATCAAGAGACGGGAGTAAACCCCATCCTGCTAACCACTCATTGATTTGTTCTTTTGATAATTCGGCACTAGCCTTTTCACCTTCTCCTATTTCAAAAACGGGGAGATTATCAGAAAACTCCCTTTCTAAGCTGCCTTCTTTCCTCCTTCCATGAGGGGTGGTGGGGGGCAAACCCAGAGCAGAAACCAAAACCTCTCCATATTGACGAGACCAGAAATCGTCATCCGGCAACTTCTGTACTCTCAGCTTGATTTCCCGCGAGGGCAAGTGTAATTTTTCAGCATAAACAGTCCCCCTTATTAAGGGTTGAATTCTGCCAACAGTCTCCCTTAAATCATAACCTTTATCTCCAAAAATAAGAAGCAGTTTAAGCAGAGCCGCTTCTTCGAAGGTATAACAATATGCTGGTTGTCCTTTAATCAGCTGAGAATCGGGAGCCACAATCACATTATCCCTACAATCGGCCACAATCCTGTAAGATCCTATAATCCTCAGTAATTCGCAAACATTAGGAGTAAGCACCCTTTTTGGACCTTCCGAATCAAAGAATTTTAATTCAAGAGCCTCTTTTTCTGCCCAGCTTGTAAAACTATCCAAAAAAATAAGTACAGCACCTCTCCGCTCTTTCTCTAAATCAGTAAACTCTGGTAACTCTTGGGAGGGTCTTCCTGCTTCTGTTTCAATCATAATCTATCGCCTTAATAATATCAGGACTCCAAGCATTAGGCGAAATATCACAGAAAACCCCCCAAACTGCAAGGATTTATCCCATTGTTAAGCAATATCTGAATTTTCCTAAACTGATATTACCTTTATGGATTGGAAGTGAGTAAATTCAGACAGTTTAATTTTATCCACTCTCTCTTTTGCGCTCATTAAGTAAATCCGATAGACATCGTTCAATGGTTCCAAAAGTCAAATCATCCCAGACAGCATTCAAATCAGTCTTTCCTCTTTCTACTAAAAAATTCCCCTCTTTAGCTAAAGCTTCCTGAATAATTCCATTAATTAAAGAAGAAATAAAACTTGGCGCTTTTCTAACACTAAAAAGGTCCATTTTAGGGAGTGGACTCAACTCTACTAATAACTGCCTAATTCGTTCTTCCGATAATCTGGCATTATTCCCCTCTACTGCTTTTTCTGGAGAGGGATTAATAGAAGATTCCCCTCTTAATAAGGACCTTTCTCTCCTTTTTGGAAAGGAGGCAGGAGTTAAGCCCAAAACCTGAACCAAAACATCCCCATATTTTAAAAACCACCAATCGTCTTCCGGCAATTTTGGTACTGCCGGCTTCATTTCCGACAAAGGCAAGCCCAACACTTCAGCATAATCAGTCTCTTCTATTAAAGGTTTAATTTTGCCAACAATCTCCTTTAAAGCACAGCAGTTATCCCCAGAAATAAGAACTAATTTAAGCAGAGCCAATTGAGGGAGGGTATATTGATATTCCATTTTTCTTCCAGTAGATTGAAGACTGGGACTAATTATCCCACCCCCCCTTAAAGTGTCCAGAGTCCTGGATTCCACAAGATTCAGTAATTTGCAAGCTTCAGAAAAAAAAATCCTTTCCGGATCAGAAACTTCTTCCTCCGCCCACCCTGTAAATTCTTTCAAAAAATCAGATATAATAGTCCTTTTTTCTAAATCAGGATCAGGACAATATGGCAACTCCGGGGAAAATCCAACCTTTCCTGCTTCTGTTTCAATCATAATCTATCGCCTTAATAATATCAGGACTCCAAGTATTAGGCGAAGTATCACAGAAAACCCCCCAAACTGCAAGGATTTATCCCATTGTTAAGCAATATCTGAATTTTCCTAAACTGATATCGCCTTTAGTAATTACCCCGGAGTGCAGCTACAATTCCACCTCTGGGGTGAAACTCGACAACTGTGCTTATTTATTAACTAATACAGTAAATATTCCGGCACCATCTGTCCTGGCAGATAATTTAGCGCCGTCTATTTTTGTATCTAACTCCTGCCACTTGCCAGTATTTCCATTAAATCTGTAAAGGCGGGCGCTATCTGGCGGATTCTCTGCCAGCTCCAAACTTACTGATCCGCTGTTTAGCTCTTTGGCAATCGGCACATTCAGGGAATAAACTTTGCCTTGCACCATCTTTCCTGAGGGTAGTTTAGGTGCCCCTGTTAAATCATTAATAACTGAAAAGCCTATATTTGAAAGGAACTGTCTGTCTCCGTCAACTTTGTAAATAAAATGGCCGTCACCGGATGTTAGGCTCCCCAAAGCCACATCAGGTTTTTGCAGATGCCACTGTGTCACCATCCTATAAGCCGCTTTTTCTTTGCCTCCTCCGGAGGCGCGCACTATATGCAGCGTTAAAGTTCCGTTTTCTACGTCTTTATCATATTTACAAACATTCTTACTGCAGGTACCAAATAGAATTTCCTGCTCATATTCTCCTTTTTTATCTTTGGTATCAATATCCCCTTTTACCCCCCGGTCAATTGATCCGCCGACAACGCTGCTTTCGCCGTCTTCCAAAATTTTACTGCCTTTGACTACTGTTTCATCAGGACTGCTGGCATAGGCAAGTTCATAAGTAATAGCATCATACGAACTTGTTCTTTTAAGATTTAAAACTAAGGCATTTCCGTCACGCCTGGGGAAAAGTGTAGCATAAGGGCCTTCGGGATCGAAAAAAATATCAACTTCTTCAATAGGTCCTGCTGGTTTAGCTGTAAATTTCTGAAAAGCTACTAATCCGCCAACGCTTGCAATAATCAATGCAAAACTTAAAATTATTGTTAATTTATGAAGACTAAAAAAATTACTCAATTTTTCCAATTTTTCCATTAAATTTTTTCTCTTAATATTTTCTTTAATCCGTTTATTTTTACTCTTTCCTGTTTAGTTGTATCCCTGTCTCTTAAGGTAACCGTATCATCTTCCAAGCTTTGAAAATCCACTGTTACGCAAAACGGAGTACCGATCTCATCCTGCGATGCATATCTTTTTCCGATATTACCCCGACCGTCCCAAGCTATCATAAAATCAGTTTTAAGATCAAGATAAATCCTGCGGGCAAGCCCTGTTAATTTGGGTTTATTAGCTAAAAGCGGAAAAACTGCAACCTTGTATGGAGCAAGTTTGGGATGTAGCTTCAGGAAAATCCGTCCTTTGTCCTCAGTGTATCCATCTATTAAAAAGAAAAGCAAAGATCTGTCAACTCCTGCAGAGGATTCAATATCCCAAGGTAAATATTCTTCCTTAGTTTCCGGATCCTGATATTTCATGTTCTGGCCGGAATATTCCTGATGGCGGCTCAAATCCCAATCACCCCGGTGATGAATCCCCATAAATTCTGACCATCCCCAGGGGCTTTCGTATTCAATATCTGTTGCAGCCTTTGCATAATGAGCTCTTTCTCCGTCTGCATGGTCCCTAAACCTTAATTTATTTTTACTGATTCCAAACCCGGTATACCAATCCATCCAAAATTTCTTCCAATACTCAAACCGTTTCTCCCCTTCTTTTGTTTCAGGCCTGATATAGTATTGAACCTCCATTTGTTCAAACTCACGGGAGCGGAAAGTAAAATTCCCGGGAGTTATTTCATTCCGGAAAGCTTTACCGATTTGTGCGATACCAAAAGGTATTTTTACTCTTGTAGAATCTACTACACTCCGGAAATTAACATGCACTCCCTGGGTAATCTCACCCCGCAAATAGACTTCCTGCTGTCTCCCCTCCAATATCCCCAAATATGCTTTTACTAAAAGATTAAATTTCCGGGGTTCTGTCCATTTTGGCTTTTCCTTATGAGATTTCCCATGCTCTTCTATCTGATCGATATGATCTGCACGCAATCTTTCATGGCAAATTTTACATTCCACCAATGGATCAACAAAAGCCTCAATATGTCCTGAAGCTGCCCAGACTTTAGGATTCATTATTATGGAACCATCCACTCCGACAATATCTTCACGCAGCTGCACCACATCCTTCCACCATTCATTTTTAATATTTCTTTTAAGCTCTGTCCCTAGGGGTCCATAGTCCCAAGTACCACCCAATCCTCCATAAATTTCTGAACCAGGATATATAAATCCTCTCCTTTTACAAAGAGCTGCTATTTTATTCATTAGATTTTTATCCATATTTCACTTTTAAAGCTTTCTTAAAATCTGCCTGCTTTTTAATCTTCCTTCTATCACTCTTTCTACATGATACTGCAGTAAGCGTTCCAATTCCAGAGCCTGTTTTTTATTGATCTCCAATTTCTCAATTTCATCCCAGGACATAGTTACCAAATCTTTTAATATTTTCTTAACACCGCTAACCTTTTTGTCTATTTTTTCGGATTTACTCCGCGAAACAAAAGAAACAAGCCCTGTCTCCCCAAAATTTGCAAATCCCTGACTGCTTAAAATCTTTGCCTCAAAAGCCCTGACAAAAATCTGTCTGGGGTTCCTGGACAGCCTTTGCAAAACATAAACCAAATCCTCATATAAAACCCTACTCTCCTGATTTTCCGCAGTTAACTTATCCACCAATTCTATAATATGAAAAGCGTAAGTTGATAAAATCAGATCTTCTTTTAACTTCTGGTAAGTATCCAAAACTAAAGCCTCTGTCAGGATAAGAAAGCTCCTTGCCGGATGAAGATACATTAAAGACCTGTTAAGAAGCTCTACATTCCCACCCCGCCTGGAGGTAATTCTTCTCACCCCTTTTGCCAAACATAAAATTTTCCCCTTTTGAAGTGTAAAAACAGTTAAAATCCGATCAGCTTCCCCTAAATTCCTTCTTTTTAAAATAATCCCCTCTAACCTAACCCCTCGCATAACGTGCAGTTTACCACAGAAGGTTAAATATTAAACTTAAATTCCCTGTCCTGATCTAATTTAAAGTCTGCTTTGGTTGAGCCGTTTATTTTTATGATGTAGCGGAAATCTTTAGCCCCTGGTTGTTTTTGGATCATAATCTTATATTCCTTTTTAGGTTGGTAGGGTGAGGTAAATTCCATTTCCAGTTTTCTGGAGTTTTGTGGTCTGACCTGAACAAATGCCTCAAAAACTGTTTTATCTAAATCTTCTATTGTAGTAACAATATCCTCTGAACCTTTT
>JAHIVD010000011.1 GCA_018816815.1 Patescibacteria group bacterium | reverse complement strand
TTGCTCTTTGCTTCATGCTCACCAGCATCAATCAAGGTTGATTTAACAGGAGATTTATGCACACGCTGCTCAATAAACCTAACGTTACTATTTATTTCTGATCCTCCGGCCAAACAAACACTTTTAATCCCAATATCATCTTCTAAGATGTCTATTTTGGGAAAATGCAGGAAAGAAAGTTTTAACATCCAAGAGTAAGAGAGTAATTGGCTTTTTAAATTTTGTGCTTGCTCACCATAAATTAAAATCTTGGAAGGCAAAGTCTCCACATTTGTAAATGTAAGCAGTGCTTTTTCAATATCCGAACCAGCAGTTTGTCCCCTTTTAACAACTCTTACGCCGTCAAGCTTCCCTGCCCTAACCAAAGTCACGGTTAGATGCTGCTTCTCGAAACCAACCAATATGGCAGTTGTTGGAACACTTTCTTCCCTTTTTAGGAAGTGAATTAAAGCATGACTTGTAGCAACGTATGCCATTGGAGTTAATTCCAATTCTTTCACCAAGCTTTTTAGAATCTTCAAATATTCATCTTTTAGATTTTCATCCACTATCCAAAAATTTGGTACACCAAAAAGGATTTTCTGAGGTTCAATTTCTTTTAAACCTAAAACTTGATCCAAAAGTTTATCTGTAACAGCTGTAATTTCATCATTTGAAAAATAATTATTTGAAGCTGTTTCTAAAATTTTTAACTCTGAGCCTTCAATAACCCAAAGCGCAGCTATTAATCTTTCCATTCCTATATTAAGCGCAAAAAAATATTTCTTTGTTTTTTCCTTTTTACCAACTGGCAATAGATTAGTGAGGGCCTTCAGAAAACTCATATATACTTCCTCTGTAAAATTGTAACCTAATCGGTTATAAATTATAGCCTGAGAAAAAAGCCTGTCTTGAATTATCTTAACACAATTTTCGCCCTAATTCGACGTATACCAGAAGACACTGATTCTTCTTTTGTAATTTTAATTTTACCTATTACTCCTGTGCGTTCAACATGTGGTCCACCGCAAATCTCCCTTGAGAATGAAGACCCTGAACTTGTCGAAGGGTCAGCAATAGAATATACGGTTACTTTATCTCCATACTTTTCAGTAAAAAATCCCAAAGCTCCGCTTTGCAAAGCCTTTTCTTTATCCATTACTTCTTTTGTAACTGTTAAATCTTCTTTAATTTTTTCATTTACTAAATCTTCAACTTGTTTTATTTCTTCATCAGTCATTTTCCGCTCAAATGAAAAATCAAAACGAAGCCGCTCCAAGGTGATATTAGAACCTTTTTGAAAAACACTAGACCCTAACACATCCCGCAAAGACTGGTGCAGTAAATGAGTGGCTGTGTGATATTTAGTAACTATCTCGCTATGATCAGCTAGTCCTCCTTTAAACATACCTGAAGAGGCAGTTCTGGAAAGCTCAACATGTGACTTCTTGCCTTTCTCAAATTGCACCATATCAAGATCTGTAAATTTAATCCCTCGCTCTTTTAGCAATTCTATTGTTAGCTCCAGCGGGTAACCATAAGACTGGAATAAGTTAAATACTGCTAAACCAAGGTCCTCATTGTCTTTTATAGATTTATCCAACTGTTTTAGGCCTCTTTCTAAAGTTTTTCTGAATTTACGAATTTCTAGACTAACTACTTCTTCCGTTCCCACTGCATTTCCCTCAAAATGCTTCGGATATATATCTGTTACAGATTTTATTAATGATCTAAAAAATTTGCTGTCAGATTTCTGCTTATCTATTAGAAAGGCTTTTGTTACAACACGACGTAAAAGTCTTCTTAAAATATAACCTTGCAGTTTATTGCTAGGCATGACACCCTCCTTTATTAAAAATACTGAGGCTTTTATATGATCAGCTATTATCTGAATATACTGTTTATTTTTTTCATAACTGGTCCCAAGTTTCTCGCAAATTTCTTCAACTATTGGTTTATATAGCTCAGTTTCAAAAATATCCGAAGTATTATTAACTGCTGCTGTCAATCTTTCCAAGCCTCCGCCAAAATCTACATTTTTTTGAGATAGCTCTTTTAATGACCCATTATCTTTTTTTTGGAACTGGATAAAGACAGAATTACCGATTTCTAAAAACCTACCGCAAGGACAATTGGGATGACATTTTTCTCCGTATTCGCTGTCATGATCAACTTGAGTAAACTCATAAAATATTTCTGAATCAGGCCCGCCAATTTCTCCTACTGGCATTTTATCCGGAGTTCCTGATCTGGACCACCAGTTTTTATCTGATCCATAAAAATAGACATGGTCTTCAGGAATCCCTAAACTTTTCCATATTTCATATGACTTGATATCTTTTGGCACGCTACTGCTGCCTTTAAATACAGACACATATAATTTTTCTTTTGGAAGCTTTAATTTTTTGGTTAAAAATTCCCAGCACCATTCTAGCTGATCTTCTTTAAAATAATCTCCCAGCGACCAATTGCCCAACATTTCAAAAAATGTGGTATGACGGTTGTCTCCAACCTCTTCAATATCCTCTGCCCGAAAGCAGAGTTGACAGTTAACCAATCTTTTTCCGGCTGGGTGTTCCTCTCCTAAAAGGTAGGGAATTAAAGGCTGCATACCAGAGGAGATAAAAAGGGTGGAGGAATCATTTTCAGGCACCAGCTTTGTTGGCGCAATCTCTTTATGTCTCTTCCCAACAAAAAAACTAATATATTTTTCTCTAATATCTTTGGAAGTCATGAAGCTATCTTAACACGAATAGTATTAAAGAGTTTTTTGTAAAAAAATCATACAGACTCACAGAGTTCGCTTATAGAACCTTTTCTTCTTTGGTTTGAGTATTTTGTTCAATGCTTTAGCTGCACCTGAAACAACAGCTGCCTCAGCACTAGTCGCCAGATTACTAACCACTGCCACTGGCTTCTCAATATTTTCTGCAATACTTTCACCTGTCTGCAAAATTGCATTAAATTTATCCAGAGCTTTTTTTAAATCCCGTAAAATAAAAAATACTTGAATACCGGTAATGGCCAGGAAAATAGATAGTAGTAAAATCAAGAAAATTAAAGCAATTTGCAAATAATCCACAGTCTTAACTATATCATGGCTAATACTATTTTTTCAAAAAAACTGTTCTTTCGATTTTTATAACTTGGCCTTTTTTTGATTTAGCACTAATTTCTATATTGCTAATATTATCAATCAGTTTAATCTCTTGTGAGAATCTTCCGAAAGTATCTACTCCAACTTCTTGATTGTTAATGCTTACTTTTGCCTCAGGATCTGTTCTGCCAACAACCTGCACCACCGAAGAAGTTGTACTTAGCTGGTCAACCGGTTGGTTTACTTCCAAAAATGGTCCTCCTACCAAAAATCTATACTGGATCCAAAGATAAACAAAAAAAATAATAACCAGACCTAAAACCACACCCCCTAAAGCTCTTGTTGGCGTAAGTTTAAATTTTTTCTTTTCAATAGGATCTTTAAATGAATCCAAAACTCGAGGAGGGTGTTTCAATTCAGAAAATTCTCTTCTATATATTGCCAGCAATTTACTTTGACTGAGTTTTAAAAATTTACCGTAATTTTTAATAAAACCTTGAACAAAAGTTTGCGGAGGAAGTTTTGAATATTCACCTGCTTCCAGTGCCTCCAGCAATTCTTTTCTAATCTTTGTAGCTTTCTCGATCTCGTCTAGAGTATAAAATTTTCTTTCTCTTTCTTCTTTTAAAACTTGTCCAACAGTTCTCATGATGCAAATTATATGAAAAATTCAGCTTTTATAAAATAAGAAACTAAAAAATCACAACACTGCTACTAGTATAGCTTAAGTCGCTATTTGATTAAATTTTATGTAAGCCTTTTCTTAAAACTACCCACGTACTATCTTCTAGCAAGCGCACTATTGTTGAAGGTTTTGATTTTAGTTTTCCTCCATCAACATAAAAAGATATTTCCTCTCCAAAATATTTTTTTACTTCCTCTATGGTTTCTGCAGGTTCTTCTTTTTCCAAATTAGCACTTGGCGCCACCAGCGGTCCAACTTCTTTTAAAATTTGCAGTAGCATCTTGTTTTTAGGGATTCTAAAAGCCAGACTTTTTTTCCCCCGATGAAGATAAGCAAATTTTTCATACAAACAGGGCAAAATAACACTGATTGGATTAGGCCAAATCTTTTTCAAAAAATCTTTCTGTTTTGCTGTCAAAACAATATTAAATTTCTGCAACTCATTCAAAGAAGAAATTAAAATTATCATTGGCTTATCTTTGCTTCTTTTGCGTAAAGAGTAAATTTTTTCAACGGTTTTTGGATTAAACGCCAAACCAACAATGCCATAAATAGTATCTGTTGGCATTGCCACTATTTTCCCGTTTTTTAATAATTCGACAATTTGAGATTTCATTTAACTTCCAACAGAAGTTTTGTTTTGAGCTGCAAAATATTCATCTGCATTGCGAACTAATACATCCCGGGGTTTACTGCCTTCTCCTGGACCAATTATTCCTGCTTCTTCCAATTCATCTATGATCCTGGCAGCTCTGGCATAACCAACTCTTAGCCGTCTCTGAAGCAGGGATGCCGAAGCCCGGTCGTATTGGCAAATAGTTCGCACTGCTTCATCAAATAATTTGTCTTTTTCTCCTCCGTTGCCGCCTTTACCGCCCCACCTACCTATCGGCATCTCCGTTACCTCTACAGTATATTCCGGAGCAATGCCAGTATTCTTAAGGTGTTTTATCAAATTCTTGATCTCATTATCCTGAACAAACACCCCTTGAATGCGAACCGGTTTTGAAACATCCGGAGGCAAAAATAACATATCTCCCCGTCCCAGCAATTTCTCTGCTCCAGGTCCATCTAAAATAACCCTGGAATCAATCATAGAAGATACGTTAAATGCAATCCGACAAGGAATATTAGCCTTAATTAAACCTGTAATCACATCAACAGAAGGCCGCTGAGTTGCGATAACCAAATGAATTCCTGTTGCCCTGGCCAGTTGGGCAATCCTGGTAATTGCATCCTCGATCTCAACTGGCGCAAACATCATCAAATCTGCCAGCTCATCAATAATTATTACTATATACGGAAGTGCCTGAAAACCGGACATTTCGTTGTAACCTGTAATATTACGCACTCCAACTGATTGAAATAATTTAAAACGTCTATCCATTTCAGCCATTGCCCACTTCAATGAAGAAAGTATTTTTTCTGACTCTGTAATAACCTGTGTTAACAAATGGGGGACACCATTGTAGTTTGTCAACTCTACTCTCTTTGGATCAATCAAAATCATCTTCAAGGTGTCCGGTGAATTCCTGAAAAGCAAGGAAGTAATAAATGCATTGATTAATACTGATTTACCTGAACCTGTTGTACCGGCAATCAGGACGTGAGGCATCTTGTCTATATCTACAATCATTGGTTTTGAAGAAGTATCCCGCCCCAGAACAACAGACAATCTTGATTTGTGTTTCTGCATTTCTTTCGATGCTAAAATTTGTTTCAGGCCAACTATCTCAAGAGAGTGATTTGGCACTTCAATCCCTACCAAAGATTTTCCTGGAATAGGTGCTTCAATCCTAACAGTCCCTGTAGGCGTAGCCAAAGATAGTGCAATATCGTGCTGCAAGTTAGCAATCTTTGAAATCTTAGTTCCTGCTGAAATCCGCAAAGCATACTGTGTTATTGCTGGTCCGCCATTAACTTCAGCAACTTTTGCTTGAACTCCAAACGAATCAAGGGTTTTTTCAATAATATCAGCATTCTTTTTCACATCTCCCCGCTCAGCCGCAGAACCTACTTTATCAGAAAGTAAACTCAGTGGTGGATATTTCCATATTTTACTTTGCCCTGCCACATTTTGCACCAATACATCAGAAATTACAGTCTCTTTTTGCTGTATTGTTTTCGATTTCGGAGCAGGACGTTCATCAACTCCAAAAACTTTAATTGGGATGTGTTTTGCTTCAAATGTCCTTTTTCGGTTTAAAATTGCTTTAAATGGTCTTTGCAGGATATTAAAAAGAGAAACAAAAATAGCAAAAATTCTCTCCAACGAAGTATTAAAAAACACAACCAAACCAACCAAAAAAACTAATATAAGTAAAGTAACTGCTCCAAGCGGAGTAACAAAAGAAGACAGCTGTGTCCATAAAGTTTGTCCAATTAAACCTGCTTTTTCAAATTTCATTGCTGCAACAAATGAAATACTGGATAAAACTAATAAGATAAATCCCAGGAGAACATTGGTCTGTGCCATTGCCCATTTAGCTTTTGTCAAAACCAAACCAGAGAGTAAAAAAAAGATTGGTGCAGTAATTTTCATAACACCTAAATAATCATTCAAAAAATCCCTCCAAAACATTAAAACCTGAGAATGGGTAAAAAGTGCCACAATTGATAAAACACTTAAACTAAAAGCTACTAGGGTGCCAACAGCAGTTATAGTCTTCTGTTTTAATTTAAACTTAGGTAATCTGTAGATTGATCTTCTTCTTGCCATAAAAAGAATGTAATAATTATACCACAAAACTATAGGGCTGAAATCATCGACCCTGCAAGAACTTCGTATATCATAATCGCTTTGCAATTACCCCACGACACTTCTTGTTTGTAAGAAAAACGTATCTCAATATAATGCGCTTGTTATTGAAATTATTGTTTCAATAACAATTATGAACTCTAGGGGGTTAAACTTCCACCACTACTGATAAAATTAATGGTCTCCTTTCTGTTATTTTATATAAGAATTTATCTAATGAATCTTCAATAATTCTTCTGATAAAACGCCAATCAGCGCTTTTATTGGTATGCTTTTGCAAGGTATTCTTAACCACTCCCTTTGCCTCCTCCAGAATGTCTTTAGCAATCTCCTCAAAAACAAACCCTCTTGAGAAAATGTCCACATCAGATATCAATTGACCAGTATGTTGATCAATAGATACAACAACAACCACCACCCCTTCTTCGCTCATTTTTTGTCTATCCCTCAGTACCACATGACCTATATCACCAATCCCTAAACCGTCCACGTATACATTTTGCACATCGACCTTACCGGCAAGCTTAACACCTCCGCCCTTAATCTCTAAAATATCTCCTTCTTCAACATTCAGGATTTGTTTTTTTTCGTATCCTATCTGTCTGGCCATTTTGGAAAAAGCTTCCATATGTCTAAAGGTCCCTCCAATAGGAAACACGAATTTTGGCTTAATCAAATTAACCATTAACCGCAACTCCTCAAGCGCTGCATGGCCTGAAACATGAAGGTCTGAAAGCACAGCAGAGTAATAAACAATAACCCCCAGTCTTGATATTTGATCAATTAATGCGTTTTGAGCAGATTCTGTCGACGGGATTGGATCTGCAGAAAATATCACACTATCACCTGCTTTAAGTTTAACTTGTCTATGCTCCTCATTAGCTACCCTCACAAGCGAAGATCCTGATTGTCCTTGCGCACCAGCAATCAGGATCAAAACCTTTTCCTCAGCGAAAGAGGAAATGCTATCCGGAGCAATTATGATTTTGGGGGGCACTGATAAATAACCCAAGTCTCTAGCCACCTGAAAGTTATTCTCAAACGAGCGCCCCACGACTGCAACCTTCCTGCCTAATTTTTCTGCTACATTAATTACTTGCTGCATTCTTGAAACGTTCGATGAAGTCATGGTAATAAACACTTTGCCTGACGTTTCAAGAGCAGCTTTTTCAAAGGTATCTTCAATAGATTTTTCTGATTTGTTAAAACCAGGCTTATCAACTCTTAAACAATCTATAAGCAGCAAAAGCACTCCTTCCATTCCAAGCTGAGCCACTCTACCAACATCTGTCACCTGACCAGACACAGGAGTCCAATCTATCTTAAAATCTGCCTGATGAATAATTTTTCCCTGAGGTGTTTGTATAACTATACCTGTAGAATCAGGTATGGAATGAGATACTTGATAAAAAGAAATCTTAAAATTCCCTAAATCTAGTTTTTGATCAATTTTGACTTCGATAATTTTGTTTTTTGGCAAATTATGTTCAGTGAATTTTTTCCTGATAAACCCAGCTGTAAGTCTTTGAGTATAAATAGGCACCTGAATATCAGGCCAGATAAAGGGGAGCCCTCCGATGTGATCCTCGTGCCCATGAGTAATAATGATCCCTTTGATTCTATTTATTTTATCCCGCAAATAAGTAATATCCGGAATCACCAGATCAACTCCTGGCATGGCCTCAGTCGGAAAACCTACTCCGCAATCAACAATAATAATATCTTCACCATATTCATAAACATACATGTTTTTGGTCACATCACCAACACCGCCAAGAGGAATTATCCTTAGCGCTTGATTGCTACTTACCTTAGGTAAAAATTTTGGTTTAAATGATTTCATTACGATAAAAACTCTCCTAAATTTTCCTGATGAATTCTAAATGGACCTATCTTGCCTTCCACTCGTTTTCTGGCAACTTTCCGACAAATACTTTGCAAAGATCTTGATAGAGATCTGATTCCAGAATCAAAACCAAGAGGACGGAGTATTTGCGACCAAATCGTCTCATCAATAGTCAACATATTTTCATCCAATCCTGCTTCTTCAATTGCTTTTGGCAGAAGATAATTCCGACCAATTGTTAGTTTTTCTTCATCTGAATAAGCAGGCATCATGATTGGTTCCAGCCGATCCAATACTGCTGTAGCAATATTCCCGGTATTATTAGCTGTTGCAATAAATAAAACTTGTGATAAATCATACGGAAAATCCAAATAATGATCCACAAATACCTGATTTTGTGCAGGATCAAGAAGTTCTATTAAAACTCCCATAATATCCACTTTATGCTCAACATCAACTCGGTCTATCTCATCTAAAACTATAACAGGATTTGAAACTTTAGCCAATTTTATAGCTTTCATAATTTGACCTGGTTCAGCCTCCGGACGGATCCTGGATGCGCCGCGCAAACTAGCCGAGTCTCCCAAGCCACCAAAAGGTATTCTCATCAGCGGTCTTCCTAAAGCTTCTGCAATAGAATATGCAAGAGAAGTCTTACCTGTACCAACCAAACCAATAAAGGCTAAAATCGGTGCATGGAAGTTGTTTGTTTGTCTGGTTTGCTTATGTAAAATCAAAACCGAAAGATATTCTAAAATTCGATCTTTAACAGACTGTAAACCAAAATGGTTTTTATCCAAAATTTGTTTAGTCCTATTTATATTTAAGATATCTTGTGACAATTTCCCAAAAGGTAGTGAAATTACAAAATCAATATAAGAGATTAAACTTACAAATTCCACACCTCCATTGATTGATAAACTACTGTATTTCAAAAAATTAAGTAATTTCCCTTCAACTTCCTTTGGGAGATTGGCTTGAGTAACCTTGATTTTTAATTCTTCAATTATTGTTCGGACAGAACTTTCCATGCTTCTATTCTACAACGTAGCAACAATGAAGTCAGCAGTTAAAAAAGATTGTTAATAAAACAATTAACGGTTAAATCCGCCTCGACCGCCTCGGTCTCTTCCTCCACCGCGATTCCTGTCAAAACTTCCACTGCGCTTTTCGCTGCCAAAACCACGTCTTTCTCCTCCACCAGATCTGGGACGATCACTAAAACCTCTAGGTTTACTGGATCTGTCACCAAAAGGGCGTCTTTTTTCACTATCCCTTCCAAAATCTCCTGATCTGGGTCTAAAACTATTTCCTGACGGTCTATTTTCAGATTCCGGCTTAATATCTGCTCCAAAAAGCATAGACAAACCAATTTTTCCTTCCGGAGTCACATCAGTTACTCTTACCTTTACTTCCTGTCCTTCAGAAACTACATCTTCTGCTCTTTCCACACGCCCTGGCGCCATCTGTGAAATATGCACTAATCCATCTTTACCAGATGTAATTTCTACAAACGCTCCAAAAGGAGCAAGTCTTACCACTTTACCGGTAAATTCATCTCCGACATTGATTACTTTAAACATATCCTCAATTATCCCAAGAGCAGCATCTACACCTTTAGAATCAGTTCCAGAAACCATTACTGTTCCGTCATCTTCAATATCAATTTGTGATCCTGTTTTGGCAATAATCCCATTGATATTTTTGCCACCCGGCCCAATCAAGAGTCCTATTTCTTCTGGTTTAATGTGCAACACTTCAACTCTCGGAGCATACGGGGAAAGTGGTACAGCTTGAGAAATAACTTGACCCATTTTTTCCAAAATCTCAAGCCGCGTTCTCTGACCCATTTCCAGTGCAGTGTCAATAATTTCAAAACTCAAACCTTCAAGCTTAGTATCCATTTGTATTGCAGTCACACCATTTTTAGTACCAGCCACCTTAAAATCCATCTCTCCATAAAAATCTTCAACAGCCCGCATATCAGTGATTACTTGAAATTTGCCTTCTTCGGAGAAAAGTCCCAAAGCCACTCCGGCTACCGGCTCCAGAATCGGCACACCAGCACTTAACAACGCAGCAGATGTAGCACAAATAGCAGCCATAGAGGTAGAAGCATTTGCAGCCAAAACTTCAGACACAACTCTGATTGCATATGGAAATTTATCCTCTGCAGGAATAACTGCCACAAGTGCTTTTTCAGCCAACGCGCCATGTCCAATATCACGTCTTTTTGGTCCAAATATTTTTTTGACTTCTCCCACAGAAAAAGGATTTATAGCCATGTTGTAATAATGCATAAACCGTTTGGTCCGCTCACCTTTCATGCCATCTAACGTTTGCCTCAGTGAGGGTGCACCCAAAGTCACAATTGACAAAACTTGTGTATCTCCCCGATTAAATACAGCGCTACCATGAACTCTCGGTAAAAAACCTACTTCTGTATGAATTGATCTAACTTCATCCATTGCTCTTCCATCCACTCTTTTATTCTTATGCAGGACTGTTTCGTGCAAAATTTCTTTTGCAACCTTGTCAAAAATGCCGGAAATAATCTTCTCTGTCAAAGTTTCCGCATACTGAATAGCTAATTCTTGTTTGATTTTATTCCCTGTTGCCTCATGCCATGGATGCTCATTATCAAACAACGCAGCCTCAATCTTCTCTTTAATAATCTTTGTTACTTCAGTTTGCAATGCTTTTTCCAAATCTTCATCTAAACGTGAAACTGCTTGTTTCTCTTTACCAGCTTCTTTAGCAAATTCTTCAATTAAAGCAATTACTTTTTGAGATTCTTTATGGGCTTCCTTGATCCCTTCAAGAACAGTTTTATTTTCAACTTGTTTAGCTTGCGTCTCAATCATGACGACTTTTTCTTTTGTTGAAGCCACTAAAAGATCCATATTCATTTCTGCCAACTCATCTATAGTTGGATTTACAATTAATTTTCCTTCTTTCTCACCTATACGCATACCAGCAATCGGACCATTCCAAGGTATAGATGAAATTGCCAGTGCAGCTGAAGCACCGATTAAACCAACCACATCAAGGTCGTTTTCCTTATCAAAAGATAAAACATTCAGCATCACTTGCACTGAATCCTTAAACCCTTTAGGAAAAAGCGGACGGATTGAACGGTCAATTAGCCTGCTAGTCAATACGGCTTCCTCTGTTGGTCTTGTTTCTCTTTTAACAAACCTTGAAGATGAAATCCTACCTCCGGCATAATGTTTTTCTACATATTCAACAGAAAGAGGGAAATAGCCAAGATCTTCTATTTGCGGTTGAGTTGCTACAGTTGCCAAAATAACTGTTTCTCCCCATGAAATAACAACAGAAGCATCTGCTTGCAGAGCCAGTTTGCCTGTCTCTACTGTTAATTTACGACCATTAAGGTCGATTTCTTTAGTAATAATTTTTTTATTCATTCTGATTCAGTCTCAAGTTAGCTGAATAATTGAAGATTTGGAAACTGTGAAAGAGGTATCTAGTTGTTTGCTTTCAGCTATTCGCTTTTCAACTTTAATCTAATAGCTAATTGCTAAAACTAACTAACTAACTCTTTGCAATCCCCAAATCGCTCGTATGCTTACATTAGCATACCACAATTATTTAGACAAGCCTAATTTTTCAATCACGACTTTATATCTTTCTGTGTCTTTCTTAAATAAATATTGCAATAATCTTCTTCTTTTGTTTACCATCGATAAAAGTCCACGACGGGAATGAATATCGTGCGGGTGCTGTTTTAAATGGTCTGTTAAATTTTTGATTTGCTCGGTTAAAAGCGCAACCTGAACTTCTGGAGAACCTGTGTCTCCGGATTTCGTTGCAAATTCTTTAATTATTTTCTGCTTAATCTTCTGATCAAGTGGCATCTAATATATCCTTTCTGAAACAACCTCGGTGCCAAGAAGTTCTTCTATCTTGCGCGTATATTACCAGAAATTTTCAAAATATGCAACCGTTTATCCAAGTGAGGATCCTTTGAATATTTTAGGAGTTAACCACTCCGGTTCAATAGTTTCAGAAATAACACCTTCACCTGAAGGTCTTTCCTCCGGAGAAGGCACATCCTGTTTATCAATAGTTGGAACAAACTGTGAATCAAACGGTGTAACTTGCGGAACTGTTTTTTGTGGAACATGTTGCACTTGAGGCACATTTTTTTGACCAATAGCAGCTGAAACAGTATTCCAGTCGTAAGTTGGTTGAGCTTGAGCCGCAATATTCTGAGACATGTTTTCTAAAGCTTGTCCAGAAGACGGCTTTTTCCCTCCAACCCGCAGACAATTTGCTACAGCCATATACGTATCTGCTGTTGCTTTGCCATCCGCTAAGTTCTTTGTAGCATCAAAAATCCCAGTTAAAAGATTACTGGCGCTGTCAGCATCCAAAACAAATCCCAAATCAGAAATTAAATTTATCATCATCTCACAAAGAGAAGAAACAGTAGTATCTAAAACATTTGTTGCTCCAAAAGAAGAATTAGCTGCTTGAGTATCAATATTAACAATATATGTTCCGGAAAAAGCATTTTGGTTCCTCAGATAAACATTGCCTAACGCGTTTAAATTTACTGCTCCAACAGTAAATACTAAATTAAAACTACTGCCCTGGTATTTCGGAATTATTTTTGCCGGCTGAAAAGTTTGACCTGGAAGAACATGGAATACTAAATTTAAGTTGCTATTTTCAGCATACCAATCCAGTTTCTCAAGAGCCGGCACTGTATTATCAGAAGCTGCTACACCCTCTAGGGTTAAAGTTAAATTTCCACCATCTGTTGAAGGAAAGTTTTTCTGAATATGATCCACTCCAAAAAAATGTGATTGGCCAACCAAAATTGCATCATCTGAAACAATACTAACTTTTTTGCCTGCAGCTTCGAGTGTCAAAAATAAAGAAAGACCAGCTGCCATTTTATCTATATCTGCTCCAGCAGGAAGAGCGATTAAAATATTTTTGGCAGCAGGAAGAAGATTTTTCAATTCTGTAATCTGTGTGTCGTATTTCATCTATAAGAAGCGATTCGATTGGGATTCTATCACTAATAGCCCATAATTGCAAGCGTGAGGCGACCTGACCCACCTGCAGATTTAAGATAAACAGGGGTAATCCCTTTTTAAAAAGGAAGGTTAAACCAACCTACAGGAAATTAGAGAAGAATTTTTAAGGTTAGGTTGTCTTGCAGGAAAAGATCTTGCTGATTTAGTATATTTAGCTTGTTTTTAACCACCGGTAACTAACCCTTCTAAAAAAGAGTCAGAAATATCACTAACTGTTAGCTGTTAAACTCTTGTTACCTATCCATCAGGTATAAATGGATTAAGTAATGATTTCCTCATTTGCCTTTGAATTTCCTCCCACCAGATCCTAAAGTATGACCTTTTCTTTTTAGGATGTGTTAAAGCATAAAAGATACCCATTCCAAGTTGAGCAAGCTGCAAACACCAATAAGAAATCCAGAAAGACAAACAGATAAAGTTAAGTAGAATTTTAAAGCTAAGTTTCTTTTTAATAAAAAACTTTTTGAGTTTTGAGACATGCTTTAGATCCTTAAATGTTTCTTCAATCTCAAATCTGTGCTTGTAGATATCTAAAACTTTCGCTCTGCTGCTTTTAAAATCATTGGTTAAAATATACCATCTTTCCTTTAACTTTCTGCTTTCCTTGAACCTCCTGCTACTCTTAATTGGTGGCGGCGGGGACACAATAAGTCTCAAGGAATATCCATACAGCTTGATTTGAGTATCCTTAGTGGCTTTGCCTAAAACTTTGGCTGATTTAATGCCATTCCCGTGCTCCAGTAATTTTCCGGCTTTAATCCTAAGGTAAAAGGCAGTGTTCTCTTCCAGGAAAAACTTAATCATGTCCGGTATCCAAAAACCTCTGTCAAAAACAAGCCCGGGATAAAAGCCTAAAACTGCACCTAACCTTTTGAACTCATCAATCACAAAGATATTTTGTGAACCTACCTCAGAAATAGGATAGGTTATACAGTTATTCCAGATAGGAATGGACCTGCCTAAGTTTGTTTGAACCCCAAAGGAAAGTGTTTCAAAACCACAGAAGGTAGAAAAATCTACATTAACTAAAGAATCTTTGTTTACCAGATTGCCGGTTCTTAAAAGTTTGGGAAAGTTATCCAGTACTTTTTGATTACTTACCAGTCTGTATACCTTAGATGAGGCTGTATTAGTATTTTTAACCATCATTCTGGCATTAGAGTTTAGACTATTAAATGGGGTTAAACTAAATGCTTGAATTCCAAACTTAAACAAATACTTGTGTTTAGGGGAAACATTTGGCAGAATATTATTATCAATCAGCTTAACTGATTGTTTCAAGATATTAATGGACAGTTCGCCTTCTCTCAACAGGAAGTCCTGTCCATTAATTCTGCTCACAAGTATCCTCTTAAATGCAAATTAATTAATTAATCTTTGGGAATATATATATAAGTGCAGGTGGGTCAGTGAGGCGACAACTAACAGGTTCTGCAATTGTAAATTCACAATATTTCATAAAGAAACAAAACAATCAGCAGATCCTCAAAAATGTAAGTTTTAAAAAACACAAGCTCACACGCAATCTGTGCTTTAAAAAATCAGGTCTAATCAGGTCTTAAATAACTCTAAAAGATTCAACTATGTCTCCTATTACAAAATCTACCGGAGGATCAAAAAGCATTCCGCAATCATTACCTTTTTCTACTTTATTAACTTCTTCTTTCACCTTTTTCAAAGATTTGATTTTAGTTTCACCAATTATTTTTCCTTCATGAACTATTCTAATCCTCTGTCCTTTAGCAATCATGCCTTCAATTGTTCTGCAACCGGCAATTTTCTCAATCTTTCCATGAGGAAATTCTGCAATTATATTGGCTTTTCCTGTAACTTCCTCCAGCTGTCCAACTTCAAGCAATGTCTGGACAACTTCTTCAATATCATCTAAAAGCTCATAAATAATATTGTAGGTCCTGATCAAAACATGTTCTGTTTCAGCTAGTTTGGCTGCGGTTGGTACAACCTTAACATTGAATCCAACCACAATTGCCCCAATAGTTGATGCTAGTTTTATATTTTTATCCCCAATATCTCCTGTGCCGCTAAATTTAAAATCTATAACCTGTTTATCTTCATTGAGCTTATCAAGAGAAGCTTGAATTGCTTCCAGCGAACCTTGCTTATCAGCTTTAATCAAAACTTTAAGTGTTTTAGTGCTACCTTGCTTTAACTTATCTACCAAAGACTGTATTGCTTCAGCTTCTTTTACTTCAGCTAACTCTCCTAATATAGCTCCGACTGATGGAACAGTTTTTAAACCTAAAACTTCAACAGGAGTAGAAGGACCAGCAGTGTCCAATGCTTTACCGTTAAAATCAAACAAACCTCTAATCTTTCCTTTAGCCCCACCAAGCATTATTTGATCTCCTTTTTTTAAAGTACCATCTCTAATCAAAACTGTAGCAATCGGTCCCTTGAATTTATCTAAATTTGCCTCAATCACAACTCCTGCCGCAGGAAGAGCTGGATCACTCTTAATCTCGGATAATTCTGCAACTAAATTAATTGTTTCCAGCAGTTTATCCACCCCTTCTCCTGTTTTGGCAGAAATTGGCACCAATGGCACATCACCACCATATTCTTCCAAGTTAATTTTTTGATCAGACAATTGCTTTTTCAATTTGGCCAACTGTATTTTTTTGTCTATCTCAAACAAATCAATTTTGTTCACTGCTACAATTAAAGGAACTTTCGCTTCCTGAATATGTTTAATTGCTTCAACAGTTTGAGGCATTACACCGTCATCAATTGCTACAACTAAAACAGCAATATCTGCAACTTTTGCTCCACGAGAACGCATTTTCTCAAACGCTGCATGGCCTGGCGTGTCTATGAAAGTTATCAGGTTAGAAGTTACAGATTTAGATTCATGGGATTTTCTACTTTTCTGTCCTTTATCCTCTATATTCTGCACCCTAATCTGATAAGCACCAATGTGCTGGGTAATGCCGCCGTGTTCTTTTGAAGCTACTGCAGATTTCCGGATAAAATCCAGTAAGGTAGTTTTACCATGATCAACATGGCCTAATATTGTAACAATAGGTGGTCGCGTTTCGTTCATAATTTGTGGTTAATAATAAGTTCATAGAATTAAAATATTAACCTTTTTTCTTCTTTTGTCCAGACATATCAGCCTCAACATCCGCAGCTGTTTTTGATTCATCTTGCTCTGCTTGGACAATATCTTCTTTAGCAACTTCTACTGTGCTCTCTTCTGCTGTTTCCTTTTCTTTTGTTTCTTCCTTTTCTTTTGTTTCTTCCTTTTCTTTTGTTTCTTTTTTGGCAGATGTTTCCTCAACAGATGATTCCTTAGTCTTTTTTTCAGTTCCTTTTTCTTTTTCTTTTTTTTCTTCTTTTTTCTGATCTGCTAACTCACCATCACTCTGATCCACTGATTCTGATTCTTCTGCACCTTCAATATCTATTTTCCAGCCAGTCAACTTAGCAGCTAGTCTAACATTTTGCCCGCCTTTACCAATCGCCAATGATAATTGGCTGGTGGAAATCGTAACTGTTGCTATTTTATCTTCTTCGTTTAATCTAACTTTTATATCTTTTGCAGGAGAGAGTGCTGCAGCAATAAATCTGACAGGATCACCGGAATAACTAATGATATCAATTTTCTCTTCACCTAATTCACTAATCACAGCCTGAACCCGCACCCCTTTTTGTCCAACCAGACTTCCAACCGGATCAATTCCTTCTTCCTTAGAAGAAGCTGCAATTTTAGTTCTGGATCCTGCTTCTCTGGCAATAACTTTAATCTCAACAGCGCCTGATTGAATTTCAGGCACCTCAAGCGCAAAAAGGGCTTTTACCAAACTCTGGTCTGACCTTGAAACTATAACTTCAGCTCCTCGTCCGCCTTCCCGTATTTCTTTCACAAA
This sequence comes from Patescibacteria group bacterium, assembly GCA_018816815.1. Taxonomy (GTDB): domain Bacteria; phylum Patescibacteriota; class Microgenomatia; order Daviesbacterales; family UBA10151; genus UBA10151. Next base: position 6,234 of record JAHIVD010000011.1, on the reverse strand, counting down.
AAACTTCAAGCGTTGATTTGCATGATATGCCTCAGTACGAACTTGTTCCAACGGAGGCAAAATACCTTCAGCTCTGCCCAAATCAACAAAAAAAGTATTTCCTTCTTGTCTTTGAATCGTACCTGAAATAACAGTACCTACTTTACTTTCATATTCTGCTAAAATTGTACCTCGCTCAGCCTCATTCAATCTTTGCACTATTACTTGTTTGGCAATTGAAGCTGCGATCCTGGCAAATCCCGGAGGAGTCACATTTTTTTTATCATGGAAGATCGAAATTTCACCTGTAATAGGATCCACTGCTGATGTGAATTCCTCAAAATCTTCTGGAATAGGTTCATTCCGAAGCAATAAATCTTTTTTATAAGCAGCTAAAGCAGCCATTCTAATAGCGTCTAGGACTACTCCAGTATCAATTCCTTTTTCAGAGGCTATTTGGTTTAATGCTGCTGCAAATTCAGTTCTAGCTTGTGCCATTTTTTTATTCCTTACTCAAAAAAAGGTGGGACTAGCCCACCTCCTCGGTCCTTGGATTGTTAACCACGGACATTCTAAGCTTTTTTCAAATTGAAGTCAAGGTTAAAGTATGCTACTTTATATATTAATCTCCATTACATTCCATTATGGATTTTAATTTATGAAAATTAAGGATATTAATTTCAAGAGATATTTTCTTTATTTAATCAGGTGGCAATTAAGCACGCCTATTTTAGCTCCTGTGATTGCTTATTTCAAACATTCTTCTTCTGTCTTCGGCACAGCCGAAGATTGGATAGGATCTTCTGTTGCTAATCTAATCGGAGGACTCATTTTTTTTTGGGTTGATAAGTTTATTTTTACTTCCAAAACTTTAAGATCGCAATGGGAAGTAAAAGATGATATCGAATGTTTTGATTGCGAAAAAACAGCAAGAGGATACCGGTTAGCCAAAGCTACCAATTACAACAGATTAAATAATCAACCTCCAGAGTTTAGATGTGAATGTTGTTCTCAAAGAAAATCAAAACAACTTCGCAAAAATGGGGTAAAAATTTAAGGTTAAAACCAGTCTTTTTTCTTAAACGATAAATTTTTGAGCTCTTCGTAAAGTTGTTTTTCTTGCTTAGAAGGGTGCTGGGGAACTTCTAAATTTACTCTAACATAATGATCTCCATGACCACCTCTGCCTAAATGGGGCGCCCCTTTACCTTTAAGTTTTACTAAAGATCCGGGTTGTGTACCAGACGGAACTTTTACTTTCATTTTGCCTTGCACAGTATTAACTTCGAAAATATCGCCCAAAACAAGTTGTGGAATAGAAACATTTATTTCAGAAAAAATATCAAAACCTTCTCTGATAAATTCAGGACTTCTACCCACATTAAACACAATATCCAACTCCCCGAATCTCATTTTAATACCATTATCCACCCCTGACGGCACTTTAATTTTCATTCTTTTTCTTCGTAACTTACCGTCTGGATCCCTTGATTCAATCTCCACCTCTTTAGTGATTCCTTGAATCGCTTCATCAAAGGTTAAATTCAAAGAATAAACTGGATGCCTTCTAAAGGCTTGACCAAAAGGGGAACCACCACCAAAGATTTGTTCAAACAATTTAAACGGGTCTTCAAATCCACCAAAATCAAATTGGATATTAGGATTTCCTCCAGATGAGGACCAATCATATGTTTGCCAACCGCCCCCAAATGGATTACCGCCTGCAAATGGATTTCCTGCACCAGCTTTCCTATCAAATGCAGCATGACCAAGCTGATCATATTGCTTTCTTTTATTAACATCAGATAAAACCTGATAAGCCTCGGAAACTTTTTTGAATGTTTCAGCAGCTCCAGCAGATTTATCTATATCAGGATGATGTTTTCTAGCCAATTTTCTATAGGCAGATTTAATCTCTTGTCCTGAAGCGGACTTGGAAACACCCAAAACTTCGTAATAATCTCTTTTAGCCATTTGCTTATTATACCTTTTAATCCAAAAAACCTCGGTTGTGCCCGAGGCCAAAAATATTTAGTGCTAAGCAAAAAATGTTTTTTACTTTAATTTCACCCTTTACGTGCTTATTCTGTCTTATTCCGTTTATTCCTTATATTCCAAAGAGGTCTCTTTATTGATCATTTTTGTTATCTTCCTCAACCACTTCACCTTCAACTGCTTCATCCTTTTTTGCCTTAGTTTCGGACGAGTCCTCTTTTTCAGAAGCTTCTCCAGTTGAATTTGCTTGTCCCGGCGTATCCTGTCCGTTATCACCTGTCTTCTTGTCCTGATACATAGCTGCGCCCACCTTTTGCAAAGCATCAGAAAGCGCTTCCATCTTAGGCTTTAAATCTTCAGGAGAAGCAGTTTTCACAACTCCTTTTAAATCATTTAATTTTTGTTCAACATCAGTCCTCATCTCAGCTGAAACTTTATCTCCAGCTTCTTTCAAGGATTTTTCAGCTGTAAATACCAAAGCATCTGCCTGATTCCTTGTTTCTACTTCTTCTTTTTTCTTTTTATCTTCTTCGGCATGAATTTCTGCTTCTTTAGTCATCTTTTCTACTTCATCTTTCGATAAACCAGTAGAACCGGTAATAGTTATTTTTTGCTCTTTATTGGTAGCTTTATCTTTAGCTGAAACATTTAAGATTCCGCTAGCATCAATATCAAACGTCACTTCAATTTGCGGCACACCTCTTGGGGCTGGCGGAATACCATCAAGTATGAACCGCCCCAGAGATTTGTTATCAGCAGCCATTGGTCTCTCTCCTTGCAAAACATTAATCTCAACTGATGTTTGATTATTGGCAAATGTAGAAAAAGTTTCTGTTTTTGAAGCTGGAATAGTTGTATTTCTGGTAATCATCGGCGTAGCTACTGCTCCTGCTGTTTCAATAGACAAGGTTAAAGGCGTTACGTCTAAAAGCAAAACATCTTTAACTCCTCCACTCAAAACTCCACCCTGAATTGCAGCTCCAACAGCTACTACCTCATCCGGATTAATACCTTTGTGTGGTTCTTTACCAAAGAAATCCTGCACTGATTTTTGCACAGCTGGCATCCGAGTCATGCCGCCAACCAAAATTACTTCATTCACTTGCTTTGCTTCAATTTTTGCATCTTTCAAACAAGCTTTAACAGCTTTAAAGCTTTTATCAATTAAGGGCTGTATCATTGATTCGAGTTTAGCCCGAGACAACTTTGTTTCCAAATGTTTTGGTCCGCTTGCATCAGCAGTAACGAAAGGAATACTAATCTGCGCCTCTTGAGATGAAGAGAGTTCAATTTTCGCTTTTTCAGCAGCATCCCGTAGCCGCTGAAGTGCTTGGCGGTCATTTTTTAGATCAATCCCTTGTTCTTTTTTGAATTCTTCTGCCAAGAAATCTAAAATTACCTGATCAAAATCATCTCCGCCTAAATGAGTATCACCGTTTGTAGACTTAACTTCAAAAACCCCTTCACCTAAATCCAAAATAGAAATATCAAAAGTTCCGCCTCCAAGATCATAAACTGCAATTGTATGAGCATGGGATTTATCCAAACCATAAGCTAAGGCTGCTGCAGTTGGCTCATTGATAATTCTTTTAACATCCAAACCAGCAATCTCACCAGCTTGCTTAGTAGCTTGTCGCTGAGCATCATCAAAATACGCCGGAACTGTAATAACAACTGCTGTAACTTTTTCGCCTAAATAACTTTCAGCATCTGCTTTAATCTTTTGCAGGATTTGCGCTGAAATTTCCTGTGGGGTGTAATCATGACCTTCAACCTCAACAATAGCCATGCCGTTTTTACCTTCTTTAATGGTATAAGGAAGCCATTTAATATCTTTTTGAACCTCACTGTCTTTAAACTTTCTTCCAACCAATCTTTTTATAGAAAAGATAGTTTCTCTTGGATTCACTACTGCTTGGCGTTTAGCCACCCGTCCAACAATATTTTTAATAGGATTAACAACAGAAGGGATAATATTTTCTCCTTCTGCTGAATGAATGACTTTGGGCTTTCCGCCCTCCATCACTGCTACACAGCTATTAGTTGTACCTAAATCTATTCCTACTATTTTTGACATTATTTTTCTTCTCCTTTTGACGGCATATGACAATCCGACTCTGCTTTTCCGCCTGCAATATTTTCTGTTTCTTCCGTAAACGGAAGGTTTTTCTTTCCTACTACCACTGCTGCCGGCCTTAATATCTTATTGTTTAAAGTATAACCTTTTTGAACTACCTCTAATATTTTATTATCTTCCCCTACCCGCATGTCAACTGCCTCATGAATATTTGGATCAAATTGTCCCTCTGCTGCAATTTGATTCAAACCTTCACATTGCAAAACCGACTGCAGCTTTTTTACTGCCAATTCCACACCTTTATACCAACCGCTTTGTTTTTCCTGTTCAGATGCCCCGACCAAAGCTTTATCCAAATGATCTAAAACCGGCAGAATCTTTATCAATAATTCACTAGTCCCCCATTTGGTAAGTTCAGATCTTCCCTCTGCCACCCTTTTTTCCAAATTATGATAATCAGCTACAGCTCTTTTTAGCTGATTATCCAGCTCTACAACACGATCTTCAAGCTTATTTTGTTTTTTTGATTTTTTCTTGCTCATATTTTCTGTTAAATCCTCATCGCTTCAGTTAACATATTTCTAACATATTTCACATAAGGTAAAACCAATGGGAAATTCATCCTGGCAGGACCTATCACCCCAACCACTCCAGTCTTGCCTGCACCTGTATCAAATTTTGTAAAAACAAGACTTGTTGGCCGCAAATATTCAAACTCCATCTCTTCCCCGAACAAAATATGCACTGGATCAGGCCCGACAGCTCTTCCGATAATTTCCTGTAATCTGGGATTTTCGTCAAAAAGCGACAAAACAAACCTAGTTACATCAATATCATAAAATTCCGGCCAATCCAAGATGTTTGCTGCCCCAGCATAGAATAATTGATCCTCATCATCAATTACCAGACCCAACATATCAAGCCTTCGGGCCAGTGACAAAACAGCCTCTCTTAAAAGTCTTTCTTGTTTGTGTCTCTTAGACATCAACTTCTCTTTAATCGAAACCTCAGCCGTAATTGGAAGCTGCTTTTCATTCATCAGCTCAGTAATATAAAATCTCATTCCTACTGATGTTGGAGTTCTCCCTGCAGATGTATGAGGCTGACGCAAATATCCCGTTTCTGTTAAACGCCCCATCTCAATTCTAATGGTAGCAGGGGAGACTCCAAGATTATATTTCCTTTCAATAATCTCAGATCCAACCGGCTCTGCAAACTCAATATATTCTTCTACTATTGCTTTTAAAAGTGCTTGTTGTCGGTCTGAAAGTTTAGCCATACTGCATATTTCCTCTCGGAAGACTACAACTTAATTAATTATTAAGTAACCTAATCAATTATAAACTAGCAATATATTACATCGACTGCTAATTCTTGTCAAGACCTGATTTAATTCAGATTAAAAGATCTAAATTGCTAATTCTTTTCCTTGATAATTTCTCAAACTCTTGTTTTTCCAAGCAATCAAAGAAGTGATTAATATCACCCCAACTCCCCCGATCACAACTGACGCAGGGCCACCAATTGCTTTTGCCAAAAACCCTGCTTCAATTTCTCCGAGCTGAGGTCCACCTTGAAAGAAAATCCTCATAATTGAAACCATCCTTCCCCGCAAATGGTCTGGTGTAATCAATTGTCTAATAGTGTTTCTAACAACCGAAGAAATCATATCCCCAAACCCCACTAAACTTAAGAAAAACAAAGATAATAGTAAATTTTTGGACAAACCAAAACCAATTATTGCCGCACCATAGAAAATAATGGAAATAATTATTATTTTGCCTTGATTTCTAAGTTTATGATGATGAACAAAAGACAGCAAAAGTCCTGCAACAATAGCTCCAATTGCAGGAGCTGAATATAAAAATCCTAAACCTACCGGACCAACATGCAGAATATCTTTGGCAAAAATAGGCATCAAAATAGTTGCTGTGCCAAAAAAGGTTGCTAAAAAATCCAAAAGCATTGTGGAATAAAGTATTGGAGCAGATAACACAAATTTAATCCCGTCTAAGATCGCATTTGTACTAAAATCTACTTCCACTTCTCCAACATTAAGAGGTATTTTAATCATCAAAATATTGCCGACAAATACCAAAAATGAAATTGCATTAAAAAGATAAACCGATCCCACCCCAAACCCTGCTATTAACAGTCCCGCTATTGCAGGACCTATCATGACA
>JAHIVD010000010.1 GCA_018816815.1 Patescibacteria group bacterium | reverse complement strand
TTAGTTTAGACCCTCTTAGTAGAAGGACTTATCTTGTGCGTGCACAATTTGTTATCCGCCTGATTTTGGCGTTCATTTTTGCTACCTTAGCTGCTATTTATTCGCAACTTATTCCGCCTTTTTTTGGAGAGAACTCTTTTGTTATCAGGGCACTACTTACGTTGGCAGCAGGTGGTTTAGGTTATGTAGTTTTTCCATCAATTGCCAGGTCTGTAGTTAAAATAACAATGAATACGTTTAATTTCGTGGTTCATAGGTTATCATTTGAAGTATCAAGACAAATTAGCAAGCGTCCTGTTGCTTCAATTATTCCTCTGCCTGCTAGGCCGGTAATTTTGGATACTTCAGCCATTATTGATGGCAGGATTTTGGATATAGCAAAAACAGGGTTTATTAATGGATTAATACTAGCGCCTGGTTTTGTTTTAACAGAGCTTCAACAAGTAGCAGATTCTGCAGATAGTTTGAAAAGAGCAAGAGGGAGGCGTGGTTTTGAGGTTGTAGAAGAGTTAAAGAGGATTAAAGGTGTAAAGCTTCAGATTTGGGATAAAGAACAAAAGGGCAAATTGGTTGATGATAAATTATTGAAGCTGGCAAAAACTTTAAACGGTCGAATTGTTACCACAGATTTTAATCTAAATAAGCTTGCTTCGGTTTGGAATATTGCTGTATTGAATGTGAATGATTTGGCAAATGCAGTTAAAACAGTTAGTTTGCCTGGGGAGAATTTTGGAATAAAGATCGTGCACCCGGGCAAAGACAGCAAGCAGGGTGTAGGCTATCTTGATGACGGTACTATGGTAGTTGTTGCCGGATCTGCTGACAAAATTGGTCAAATAGTTAAGGTTGAAGTTACTAAAAATATCCAAACCCCTGCAGGCAGAATGATCTTTGCAAAATAACACTTATTGGTGTTTGAGAGAAATCTAGCATCCGGTATATCTTTTAAGAAGAGGCTTTTTTCTAAGAATAAGCCTCTCTTCCACTATTTTATGTTATATAGATAACAAGTATTATTGTAAATCAACTTATCCACATCACTAATTTCTTTGTGAACATCTAAAAGTATACCTCTTGTTTATCCTGTTGTGATAGCCTAAACAAGGTACTATATCCCTTAAAATAAACTCTGGGCCTAGGAAAAAATAGAGTAAAAAAAATTATGGGACTATTGAAACTTGACAAATAGTATTTTTCCTGATACTGTAAATATATTATGTTCGCAAGTAGGTTCATGACCGGTTTAAGAAGAGGAAAAAAGATTAGGACAAGAGTAAGTGGTGCAGATGTGGTAACAGAACAGGTTAAGCAAATATTACAGACAGCTGATCAGAAGTTAATTCTAATGGTTAAAAATTAAAAAAAAGAGATTCCTTGGAAGCAGACGGACCAAGGAGTCTCTTTTTCGGATTAGCACATTAAATCATAAAAAAGAGCATTACTACCGCAGACGGACTCGAATAGCAATGCTCCTTTATTAATTTCGAAAGCAATTTCAAGAGCAGATAGAAATTGTTTTCTAAAACTTAGAATAGAGCAAATTTTAGGGGGTTGTCAATACCCCAAAATAGCTTTGATTTAGAAAAATTGGAGACAATATTCCCTCAAAAAGAGAAGTTTGGAATATTAACACATTTAGCAGTTAGTATCAGGAGTTTGTTAAAGTAATTTTTTGTTCAGGAAGGTTTGAATCCGAGAATTTGTCTAGGGCAGGGACAAGTTCTCGGTTTTAAGCTTTTCTGTTAATAGAAACAACAGAAATCTGAAGCTTATGATAGTAATCATCAGAACAATAGGTTTGTCCGTTAAAGAAGTTTTAAAAATTCTTCAATAGTTATCTGGGAATCTTTAATAATTGCTAGAGTAATGCCTTTTCCTAAAGTTTTACCTTTATGAACCGGGACTGAAATAGTAATTTGTTTTGTTGGGTTTATCAGAATATGATGGCTTCCACTTACTCTATTTAGTACAAAACCTTTTTTGAGAAGAATTTTGATGAGTTTTGCTCCGTTAACAGCAGGAACCCTAGGCATAAGTAAAGTTATTTTTCTGACCGGAGATGGAGAGCTGGATAGTTTCGATAGTTTCTATGCCTTCGTCTGAAGGAATATCCCACCCTTGTTGAGCAGTGACTTCAATCCAACCCTTAACAGCTTCTTTAATATTTTTTCTAATCTCTTCTATTGTGTCTCCATAGGTATGACACCCCGGCAGGGAAGGGACAAAGCCATGAAATCCTTTCCCGTCTTTTTGAATAATAGTTCTAAAAGTAAATTGTTTCATAAAATGATTATATCATCTTTCTGCGGAACAGGCATGTTAGGAACACTTGAAAAGTGAACTGTTTAACTTTTAAAACCGGACTGCAGGGAAAGTATTAATCGGATAGATTAATGTATGCACAAGTTGATTTTTCCACCAGAATTTTAACTCCACAGTACCGGGGTGATTGGTAGTGAGGGATCTTCAATCAATCTTTTCTCAAACAACAGACCTTTCCTGATTGCTTCTTCCTGATTTTTGATTAATCGTTTAGGAGTAGTACGTTTGTAGCTTAAAGAAAAATTATCCGGATTTTGGCGGTATATCTTAAGTCGGGCGGAAAACTGCGTTTTTCCAATACCTAACTCATCCATCACCTCAATACTGCTGACTCTCCCTTTAAGGTAGGCTGCAAAGAGTATTTTTACCTGCTCTGTTACGAAGCGTTTATGTAGATGTTTCATTAACCAAAGCAGGAGAAGAATTGTACTAAACCGGGAATCCTTAAGAGTTCGGTTTTCAAGTTTAATTCACAGGTTTTAAACCGCTATTGACAAAAAGATAACCCTATAGTAGAATACATTTTCAACTATGAAAAAGAGATCTTTTGCTTCTTGTTTATATCAATCTGGCCTTTTAGTAGCGGTTTTAACATTGTTTAGTTTTTTAGTTGTTCCACCAGTATTTGCTCAATACACACCTCCACAACCAACTCCTAGTAAAAGATTCTATGTAGATAAAAAAATCTTTAATCCTCAAACAATGCAATATGTTGATAATCTCAATAGAGATCAATATTTATTTACTCCCAGTCAAACTGTTTTTTTCCAGTTAGTGGTAACTAATACTGGTAATGATGATTTAAATAATATTGATGTAACTGATCAATTGCCACCTCAACTGTCTTATGTAACAGGAGGGTCTGTAAATACAGATACAAAAGGCGGTTCTGCAAACACAGACGGGAAAATACATTTTTCTATTGATAAATTATCTCCTGGCAGTCAATCACAGCCTCTCTTGGTAGAAGCTAAGGTTAACGTTGATCAGGGAGCTATAGGTATTATTTGTCCTGTTAATTTAGCGCAAGCTAAAACAGAATCACTTTTAGATCAAGATACTAGTACTTTCTGTATCCAGCAAAATATTATTAAACCAATACCTCCGGTAAAAGAGCTTCCTAAAACAGGAGCACCCTTAGCAGCTTGGTCTGCAGTAGGGTTATTGCCTGTTGGATTTCGGTTGAGAAAATTTGCTTTAAATAATTCAAATGATATAGATGAACAAAACCATGCTAATTATATTTGGCAGGTTAGAGAATTTATAAAAAGAGGGGGTGAATTAAATGAGTGAGCAAGAAACAAATAGAGAGATGTCCAGAGAAAGAGGAGGAATCTGGGCAGGATTCAGGGAGACAAGGTTTGGAACATGGTGGGGGAGGGCAAGGTGGAGGACAAGGGGGTTATTGGCCGTAACTATACTTGGTGCAGGTAGTGTTGTTGGTGTTGTAGGTAAGACGACTTGGGATCATTTTTATCCGGCACCAGTTACTAGAGAAGCGGAAGGTTTTGTACCTGATCCAACTGCTACATTAGTGCCTGTAGAAATTACAGCTACACCTGAAGTCGCTGCTACAGCTACACCTATATCTGAAGTTACTGCTATTGCTACTGTTACACCTAAACCTGCAGTTACCGAAGTTGCTGGAGGTATAGAAAATGTGGGTAATTTTCAGGGAGTACCAGAGAGGATTAACGCAGCTGATGTTTTGATAGCTGATGGTGCTGATGGTTATGGAAATGTTTTTACAAATACCATAAAGCTAGGATCAGAAATGATAATTGCTGAACCAGGTGTATTAAAAGTGGAGTGTTGGAGATTTCCGCCAGAACAACTTGAACAGTTCGGTCAATCTGCACTTTGTTTTGATTCAGGCAACCATTATGTTTTACACACAAAAGAAGACAGTCTTCTTGTTCCGGAGGGAGCCTTTAGTATGTTAAATGGTAACGCCATGAGTGTTGGAATTACAGGAACTGGTTCTACTCGTTTTCATTTGGAAATAGGAGGGCCAGTAGGTAATCATAATATTGTGGTAATAAGGGGCTTATTTGGAGACAATTCAACCCCAGCAGACCGCAATAGAGTTGCTCGTGTTACAAATCATACTTCTGGCGCAGTTGTGGGGGATATGTATCCAAGAGGAAGTTTTGTCTCTCAAGGACAGTTTGAACAGATAGTTGAAAATGCTTTGGTCAATAATCCTAACTGTGGCGACGAAGGTTGTGGTACTGTTAGAGCATACTTTTTAGATTTGAATACAGGTGCTTTTGCAGGTATGGGTAAATCAGGTAACGGTCCATGGAGATCTATTTTTGACAGAAATTGGTGATAATCCTTTTATGGATCATGTTTACCTCAAGGCTGTCCTTTATGGACAGCCTTGTTGGTGTTAAACTAGAATTATGAGGAAATGGTTGTATCTACTGCTTGTTTTTCATCTCCTGGCTAATTTGATCTGGATTTTACTTGATCAATCACCCTTAGCTTGGGATCAAGCCGGGCATACATTAATCTCTTTGAACTTTGTAGATCTTTTTAAAGGCCAAAGCCAAGTTAATTTTTTTCAGATCTCGGACTATTATCCACCCTTTGTACATATTATAGTTGCGTTAATAATGATTTTTACTGGACCCATTTTATTAATTGGTCCTTTAGTGATGACCGGTTTTTTCCTTTTGGCAATCAGTTTCTTATATCTTTATGTCAAAGAAATTTTTAAAGATGAGAAAGTTGCTATATTTACCGCCTGTTTTTTCTCTTTTTTGCCTGCTGTCTATGGACAGTCCCGGAATTTTTTACTTGAGATGCCGTTAGTAGCCTTGATTTTAGGTAGTTTGTATTTTTTGGAAAAATCAGAAAAATTCTCTAATTTAAAAAACTCACTGTTTGCAATGATTCTACTTAGTTTTGCTGTTTTAACTAAATGGGTGGCAATTGTCTATTTACTTATTCCTTTTATAACTTCATTTAAACTATCTCGGTTAAAAAACTTAGGCTTATCATTAGGCGCGATAGTCTTAATCAGTTTGCCTTGGTATTTTGTTAATTTTACCAATATATTAAACAGGGCAAAAGTCAGTTTTACAGCTGAAACAGTTGATCCTCAGGTACTATTTAGTTTGCAGAACTATATTTATTATTTGCAGGTTTTAACTAACTTTCATTTAACCTGGTTAGGGATGATTTTGTTTTTGTTAGCAATTCCGGTTCTTATTTATTTCAAAAAAGAGAGAGGTATTTCAATTACTGCAGTTATTGTTTTTATCTATCTCATTTTTACCCTGATTCCTAATAAAGATCCGAGGTATATTTTACCAATACTTCCTTTTGCTTCAATAGCGATTGCATACTTTCTGGTGAAAATTATTGACAAAAAGAAGTATTTAGGGATTTCGATAACCATTCTTGTCAGCTTTTATTATTTGATGTACTTTTTTTGTTTATCATTTGGTGTACCACTTAATCCAAAGGAAATAGACTACCAAAGAGCAATTAAACTACCTGTAATTGGTTGGGTTGATTATATCAACTTAGGTAAAAAAACCAGTGGATATTTAGCTCCTAAGTTCGAAACAATAATCTGGCCTCAAAAACAAATAATTACTGATTTAGGCTCAAAAAATCCAAATATATCCACAAAAGTATTAATATTAGTAGACAAAAGCGAGTTTAATGCGAAGAATTTAGAATTGTATCAGAAAGAACAAAAAGATGCTTTTATAAAATTTTGGGCTCCTTATGATTTAAACCCGTTTAGCGAGATATCAAAAATGGAAGCATATTTGGCCTATTTTGATTATGTTTTGATTCCGGATAAAAGTTTTGGCCCGGAAGGCGCATTGCGTCATTTAGCTGTACTGAAACAATTAAAAGAATATTTAGTTTACTTCAGTTCCGAGAAGGTGGGATTAATTAAGCAGTATAATTTACCTGACGGGGATAGTTTATTTGTCTATGAAATTAAATTTTAATTACCAACGACATTTAGTTTTTCCTGGTATTCTTTTATTTTTTGTGATTTATTTGGCAATACAAAATTATATTCCTGGAACTTATTTATCAGGTTGGGATACTCTTCACCCAGAATTTGATTTTTCAGAATATTTCAAAAGAATTTTTAGTGTTTGGCAGGAACATCAAGGTTTAGGGGCAGCAGCAGCTCAGGCACATGCAGCGGAAATACCCAGGCTGATAATATATTATTTAAGTTCCTTAATTTTGCCTGTCTCGTTTATAAGATATGGCTATTTTTTCCTGACTTTAATAGTTGGAGTATTGGGGGTATATTATTTTATTGCGGAATTGGTTAAGCATCAGAAAACTGCTTTAACAAGTTTACAAAAAGATATGGTGGCTTTTTTGTCTGCCTTATTTTATTTATTAAATCTGGCTACCCTTCAAACGTATGTTTTACCGTTGGAGATGTTTGCTACTCATTTTGCTACCTTAGGATGGTTTTTTCTTTTTTCTACAAAATACATGTTGAGCGGTGGTAAGAAAAATTTGTTGTTGTTTGCTGTGGTGGTTTTGTTTACAGCTCCAATTGCTCATACTCCAACTTTGTTTTACGCCTTTTTTGCAGTATTTGTGTTGTTTATAGTTACCTTATCTGTTCTTAAAAAGAAGTTCAAGAAAGGGCTATTATTACTAGTTTTAACATTATTAATTAATTCTTTCTGGCTTTTGCCAAATATTTATTATGTTGTAAATTACGGGAATACTGTAATTGAATCCAAAATACATTCACAATTTTCAGAGAGAGCTTTTCAAGTTGGGAAAAATTATGGAGATATATTTAATACAGTTTTGCTTAAGAATTTTCTGTTTGAGTGGGGAGAGTATAATAGCGCGCAGGATCAGTTTGGTTATATATTGAAAGATTGGGATTTTCACTTAAAGCAACCTGGAGTAATTTTGATTGGTTTTTCCTTTTTTGCTTTTTCAATGGTTGGCTTAGCAATCTCTATGTTTAAGAGATATATTATAGGTATTGCTTTATGGCCGGTTTTGGTGATTCCACTTTTCTTTATTTGCAATGATAATTTTCTATTTCAATTTGTCTATGAGCATTTTTTATCGAAAAATACTATTTTTAAAGAAGCGCTTAGGTTTCCCTTTACCAAGTTTTCTACAATGCTGGCTTTTGCCTATGTTATATATTTTTCTTTTTTCGTCAGCTTTATCCTTTCTAATATTTCCAAATTAGGCAGAAAAATTCGTGTATTTCTTACTATCCTGATTTTTATATGGTTTAGCTTCGCCTTAATTTATTTTATGTGGCCACTTTTTTCCGGCAATCTGATTAACTACAAGATGAAAGTTAATATCCCGAATGAATATTTTGAAATGTTTAATTGGTTTAGAACCCAGGATTCAGCCACCAGAATAGCTTATTTACCTATGAATACTTTTTGGGGTTGGACTTACTATAACTGGGATTATGAAGGAGCTGGTTTTGTTTGGTTTGGTTTGCGTCAACCTATTTTGAACAGAGAATTTGACCGCTGGATTCCTACGAATGAGGGTTTTTACTGGGAGGCCTCACATGCGCTTTATTCGCAAAACTTATCCTTATTCGAATCAGTTCTAGCAAAGTATAAAGTTAATTGGTTGATTGTCGATCAAGATATAATTGATGTTTCGTCTGCAAAATCAACCTATCAAGAACAATTTCAAACAATGATTAAGGAATCAACTAGGATTTCCTTAATCAAACAATTTAATCACATATTGGTTTATCAAATACAAAACCCTGGTTCTACGCAAAAATTTATTTCATTAACTTCTGATTTACCAGTAGTTGGCCCAGTTTATAAATGGGGAGACATTGATCAAGGATCTTTTACTTTGGGAGACTATATTTCTTTAAATCAACCCGATAAACAGTATCAAACTGATATTTACTATCCTTTTAGAGAATTATTCTCTAATCAATCGTCATCACTCCATCCTTATTGGATTGAAGAAAACGATCAAGAGATAATTTTAAGTAGCAATGTGCCTAAAGAAGTAGCAAGCTATCAATTGGATTTACCCTATCAGATTAGTAGATCCCAATCTTGGTTTGATCAGACTAAGCTAGAGGAATCAGGTTTTACTATTCCTAAAGTCAGTTTTGATGGTTCGTTATTACAAATTAGAATACCTAAGGTTGAAAGTTTATATAGTGCTTTAATTGATCCAACTAAACTGGCAGTTGCCAGTAATGCGAATTGTGACTATTTAGCTTTTAGTCAAAACAATTTTGTAGGGGAGGTAGAGAATCAGGTCATGGGGTTGGGGCAATTATTAAGATTAAAGTCAAGACATGCTAATAACTGTAGTGCTCAATTTGTTTTGCCTCAACTACCTCATCATCTAGGTTATTTTATTAGCGTTCAAAGTAGAAATGTGGCTAATAACAGCTTATTATTCTGGTTAGAAAATTTAAACGCCCGCAGAGCAGATCTTGAGTTGTATTTACCGAAATCCAGCACTTTGCAAACCTATTATTTTTTCCAACCTCCAATGGAAGAATTTGGTACCAGCTATAAACTCCATTTTGATAATTGGTCATTTAATGCAGATGAAACTATTAACGAGCTTGGTAAGATCTCTGTTCATCCAATTCAATGGGAATTTTTAGTCAATATTGCCTTTAAAAAACCGAATTTTCAAGTCACATCTCAAACAATTCCTTTACAATATGTTGACCACCCAGCTCCGTATTTGTATACAGTTAAAATTAATGATACTAAGAATCAAAGCAACACACTTAGCCTTTTTCAATCCTTTGATCCTGGTTGGCAAGCTTGGCTTTATCCTAATCACTTTCCATTGCAAAAGCTGTCCAATCACTATTTAGTTAATAATTGGGCTAATGGATGGTTGATTGGGCCAAACCAGAGCGGTACATTGATTATTTTCTACTGGCCTCAACTTCTGGAATGGGGAGGATTCATTTTAATTATTGGAACTTTTATCTTTTTATTATTACATAATGCTAAGGAGTAGGTTGGTATGATTGTGCTATATTGGATTCTTGACAAAGGAAGCAAAATATGGTTTACTTAAGGTGTTAGTATCCTATTTGCAGATAAAGGTAATTTTCAATTTTTTATTTCTCAATTTTAAATAAATGTCTAAATTTTTTATTTCTCAAACGTTTTAAAGATTCAGTCGCTGAAAATTCATTGTAAATTGTAAATTAAACAATATAAATTTATGCCTCGTGTAACAAAATCATTTAAACCAAAAAAAGAGTCGTCAGCAAAAAGCACGGCTGATCAACTCGTGGGTAATCCAGTAGAACAAAATAGTAACGGTTCAACTGGCCAACAAGCAGACTCTGATGCTCCAAGGACCCGCAGATATAACAATTCATCCTACCGTCCCAAACAACAATACGGTAGTGGCGGCGGTTATTCCAATGGAGACCGTTATTCTGACCGTGACCGTGATGTTCCAACAGAAGAAGTTTCCGGAGTTTTAGATATTATGCCGGAAGGTCATGGATTTCTTAGACCTAAATATATACCTTCTGATGCAGATGTATATATTTCCGCTAGTCAGATCAGAAGATTTTGGCTGCGTCTGGGTGATTTTGTTGAAGGGGCAGCAAGACCTCCAAAAGAAACTGAAAGATATTTTGGTTTGCTTCAAATAAATAAAGTAAATGGAGAAAATGCGGATAAATTAGTATCTGCGGACGGCAGGCCGATCAAGCGGCCAAAATTCGAGGACTTGACAGCAATTTATCCTAATAAACACTTAAAACTTGAAACAGGTAAAACTCCTTTTAGCCAAAGAGTGATAGATTTGGTGGCACCGATTGGATTTGGTCAAAGAGGTTTAATTGTTTCACCGCCAAAAGCAGGTAAAACCACTATCTTAAAAGATATTGCTATTGGTGTTGCTAAAAACCATCCTGATGTAATTCTGATGGCAGTTTTGGTAGGTGAGAGGCCGGAAGAAGTGACTGATTTGTCCAGATCCATCAAAGGAGATGTAATAGCCAGCAATTTTGATGAGCCGGCTGAGGCTCAAACTACAGCTGCAGAAATAGCTTTAGAGAGGGCTAAGAGGTTTGTTGAAAGCGGAAAAGATGTTGTAATTCTTTTGGATTCAATTACCCGTCTCGGTCGGGCATATAATCTGTCTGTACCGCCCTCTGGTAGGACTCTTTCAGGTGGATTTGATCCGGTGGCCCTTTATCCTCCAAAACACTTTTTCGGAGCTGCAAGGAACTGTGAAGAAGGCGGGTCATTAACAATAATCGGTACAGCCTTGGTTGATACA
>JAHIVD010000009.1 GCA_018816815.1 Patescibacteria group bacterium | reverse complement strand
GTTGATTGTTTTTATTTTTGCATCTTTATCAGGCACAACCCTAACAACAACTTTAGACCTTCTTACAAACTTAGCCTCTTCCCCTTTCTCTAAAGCTTTTGCGAGATTACTAGATTTAGTTCTTAACTCCGTAAACGTAATATATTGCATATACACAAATATACATTTAGTATACATTTTGTCAATGGACAACAAGACATTGCCTATATCAAACAAGACTCAAAAATTCCTACTACTTGATGATTGCATATTAATTTGTTATACTTGATTAAATTCAGTCAATATGACTGTATCTTGACAAATGGGTCTAAAGATAGACTCTTTTTTTATGCCTAATATATTTGGATTTTTAATAGAAGTTAAAGAAGAACTAAAAAAAGTTACCTGGCCGAATCAGGAACAAACTATTCGATATACTATTTTAGTTATGCTTGTGGCTGCAGTAGTAGGATTACTTTTGGGAGGTTTGGATTATATTTTAACCTCTATTACATCAGCCATTTTCTCGAACTTGAAATAAAAAAAATAAATATGGACAATAATAAACAAAATTTACCTACTAGCGAAGATAAACAACTATCAGCTGTCAATGATCAATCTTCAGATAAAACATCAGACAAGACACAGGAATCTGTAAAAAATGAAGAGGTAATAACAAAGTCTGAAGAAGTAGCTGTGCCTGAATCAAAAACTACTGAAGAAGTAGTGAAATCTGAAAAAACTACCCTGGCAGAAAAAGTGAAGTCAAGTGAGTCAAAGCAAGAATCCGAAATATCAGAAACAAAATCAGAAGCAAAATCTGAAGTTAATAAAACAAGCGGCGAAGTTAAACACACAGCTAAGGCTAATAAGTCAGATAAGGATCAAGACACGAAACAAGTCTCTAAAGATCACACTGAGGGCGAAAGCAATGCTTTGCAATCAGACGATCAAACTGATGTTAAATCCAAGCAAGATAACCCTAATGCCAAGTGGTATGTAGTTCACACTTATTCCGGCCATGAGAATAAAATTGCCGTGACCTTGAAACAACGGATTGAGTCAGAAAATCTGGAAAAGAAGATTTTAGATGTTTTAGTACCTATGCAGGAAAAGATAGAGATCAAAGGTGGCAAAAAAGTCAATGTCA
This sequence comes from Patescibacteria group bacterium, assembly GCA_018816815.1. Taxonomy (GTDB): domain Bacteria; phylum Patescibacteriota; class Microgenomatia; order Daviesbacterales; family UBA10151; genus UBA10151. Next base: position 4,187 of record JAHIVD010000009.1, on the reverse strand, counting down.
AAGAGAAAATTTTCCCAGGCTATATCTTAGTAAAAATGGAATTGGATGATGTTTCCTGGCTGGCAGTCCGGACTATCCAAGGTGTAACCAGCTTTGTAGGTATGGGAAATAAACCAACTCCAATCTCTGATGCAGAAGTTTCAACCATTATCAAATTCACTAAAACAGAGTCTCCAATGTATAAACAGGTTTTTACAGTTTCCGATGCGGTTAAGATTGTGGATGGACCTTTTGCTGACTTTATAGGTAAAATTGATTCTGTTGACGAAGAAAAAGGCAAAGCAAGAGTTTTGGTGTCCATATTCGGACGCGAAACTCCGGTGGAACTGGACTTTTTGCAGATTAAAAAAATATAGAAATATAGAAAGGTTACGAATGACAGGTTTTAGGTTAAAATAACTAAAACTCTAAACTAATCATTAAAACAAATACCTAACAAATATGGCTAAAAAGATTAAAACTTTAATAAAACTAAATATTCCTGCAGGAGAAGCTACTCCTGCTCCTCCTGTTGGTCCGGCACTAGGTCAACATGGTTTACCTATTATGGAGTTTGTCAAAGCTTTTAATGATAAAACCCAGGATAAAAAAGGTAATATCTTGCCGGTCGTTATTACGGTTTACAAAGACCGTACTTTTTCTTTTATCACCAAAGAACCACCGGTTACGGAAATGATTAAAAAGGTATTAGGTTTGGAAAAAGGATCCGGAACTGCGCTGAAAGAACCTGTAGGCTCTCTTACAACAGCTCAAGTTAAAACTATTGCCGAAGCTAAAATGCCTGATCTAAATACTAAAAATGTAGAAGCTGCAATTAAAATTATTAAAGGAACTGCCAAAAGCATGGGGGTAAAGGTACAAAACTAACAATTTATAATGTACAATCTACAATTAAACTTTATGGCAACTAATTTTATATTACATATTTTACATTACATATTGGAGGTAAAAACAATCAATGGGTAGACCAAGGATTAAAATTATTGATGATTCGCTGACTGAACCTGAAATCAAAAAGAAAAAGAAAAAAGACAAAAGTTCTGATAAAGCAAAGTATGTGAAGGTAGAGAAAGCTTCTCAAGAATCAGAGCTTGAGTCAGTCAAAACAAATGGTGAAGTTGGGCAAACAACTAAAGTTGATAAGTCAAATGAGGAGCAAGACGTAAAACAAGCCTCTGAAGATCACGCTGAGGACACTAGCAGTACTTTGCAGTCAAGTAAGCCATCCCAGGAAAAAACCCAAAAACCCGGCACAGCCAAATCCAAAAGTAAATCCCAAGCAAAGTTAAGGGGCAAGAAATACCAGGAAGCAATCAAAAACCTGGACAAAAGCAAATTATATCCTCTAGAAGAGGCAATTGACATGGTTAAAAAAATGTCATATTCTAAAATTAATGCCACCTTAGAAGCGCATATAAACACCACACAAATGGGTATTCGTGGTTTAGTCTCCTTGCCCTATGCGAGAGGTGTTCAGCTACGCATTCTTGTTTTTGGGCCCTCGACCCCCCAACTAGAGGGAGTAATTTTTGGAACCGATTCCACTATTGAAGAGATTAATAAAGGAAAAATTGATTTTGACCTAGTTATTGCTACGCCGGATTGGATGCCAAAATTAGCAAAAGTGGCAAGGATTTTAGGTCCGAGAAACTTAATGCCAAATCCAAAAAACAGCACTATTGTAACCCAAACAACCGAGGCAATTAATAAAGCTGTCAAGGAATTCCAAGCCGGAAAAACAGAGTATAAAACAGAATCCAAAGCTCCGATCGTCCACATAGCTATGGGCAAAATAGATCAACCTACGGAAGAGTTATCAGCTAATATTAAAACTTTAATGCAAGTTTTAGGCAAAACCAAAATCAAAAAGATCACTCTTTCCTCAACCATGGGGCCGGGAATAAAAATAGATTTAACTTCTTTTTAATACTCTTTTCAAAAGAACTACAACCTCAATTTTCAAACTATAAACAGAAATCAGACCAAAAATTAGAATAAAAACAGCTAAAAGTATATGCAACAATACTATCATTGCTGAAGCTAGATTAGGTAAAATTCCAAAAATGCCTGAAAGGATTAAAAGCCCTGAGGCTTCTGCCGAACCAATATAACCAGGAGCAGCAGGTATAAGATAAGTCAAGGCAGATAATAACTGACCTAAATACATCTTGAAATAATCCTGGTTTGCGCCAAGAGCAATAAAAGTAAAATACCAGATAGCAGCATCTGCACCGTAAGCCAGAACTGTTATACCAATCATAAAACATATATCCTTTGGATGCCTGTTTAGGATCGAAAACGACTCTAAAACGAACGTACTAAATTTATCAAAATATATCTTAATACTATTTACTATTAATATAGACTTCAAAAAACTAACCAATTTTTTAGCAAAATCTATCCTAAATATTGTAAGATAGGTTAGAAACAACACTGCTGCAAGGATAAGCGTTAAGATGATAATAAATTTGATACTCAGAGTAGTTGGAACTATAAAAAACAAAATTGTGGTTAAAATCAATACTGTCAAAAAATCTACAAATCTATCAATAAATATCCAAATTATAGATTTCCCAAGCGGCAATTTATAATGAGTATTAAGATAAACACCTTTAGCAATCTCCCCTGCTCTAATAGGTATAAAAAAATTGAGCATCATTGCTGCACCATTTAAGAAAATTAAATCCTTTATCTTAAATTTCATTTTCTCAAATAAAAATACTTTAAGCCTAATAGCACGCAGCACCGGGGAAAGAAGCATAAAAAAAAGAATTGGTACCAGATAAACTAAATTTACTCTTAAAATCGTAGAGAAAATTTGGCTTATATCAACAAAACGAGACCAGATAAATATCAAAATTATACCCAGGGTTGTATTAAACAGAATTTTAAACATATTAGGTTTTCTAAAAGCCTCTCTTTGAGAAGTCATTCTTTGAGCACTAGAAGAATGATCTTGTACAAAATAGTTGCCAAGTCTACAGTATAAATATACACTAATAATAGCTATCAGTCATTAGACATCGAACGTCAGACATATCATGATCTCGACCAAACTGAAAACTAAAAACTGAATGCTAACTACTAAATAAAAATGTTTTTAACTTTTAAACAAAGATTGCTCTTAGGAATTTATGTTTTTTTTCTGCTAACAATTCCTGTTGGGTCATATCTTGTTTCTCAATATCAAACAATTAACAGTAGCGCCCAAGAACAAAAAAGCACTAAACCAATAGTTAAAGTTGTACCAAAGCCTGTGATTTCACCAATTCAAGAACTGCTAAGTGCTTCTCAAGCCAGTGTCTCTCAAAACCCTTCCGTTTCACCCTCCCCAACACCTTCCGATATACCAACAACAGCTATCTCATATGGCCCCACGTTATCTTTCAAAGCAACTTTAGAAGGCAGTCCCTTAGATAATCAAACAACCAAAATGTTTGTAGGAATTGCAGAAGGAGCGCTTTCATCAAACCCCAAATTCCTACTTAGTTTTGCTGTAAATTTACCTGCTTCCGGCGAATACAACAATATTTCCCTGGCTGGTTTGAATCCAGGAACACAGTATACAGCGCTCCTTAAAGGAACTTCTCAAATTGCCACCTCTTCCACATTTGTCATGTCACCTTCGATTTCTAATTTGAACAACGGCCAACCCTTAAACTTACTTAGCGGAGACATAAATGATGACAATGTTATAAACAGTGCAGATTATTCGCTTGCTCAACAAGCACTTGGTTCAACCTCAAAATCTTCCAATTGGAATGCCATTGTTGATTTAAACAAAGACGGAATAATCAATGCTTTTGATCTTGCCATAATTACCAGAAATATTGGCCAAACTGGCGCTTCCGGTGCTTGGACTTCACCTTTACCTGAAATTGCAACACCTTCTGCAGGCTTAACTTCCCCACCCGTTGGTTCACCTGAAGAAAACAGCAAAGGCTATTGGCTCTGGATTCCAAAATAAGTACATTTAGAAAAAAGTGTTGTTTTATAAAGACTACACATTAAGCTAGTAGTCATAAAGCTGGGCAGAATTATTATCATGTCAGACGACAATAGAAATGTCACCCCCTCTTAACTAAGAATTTGAAGGATCTCCATGGGTGATCCAGTTACGGTTTCCAGTTTAAAGGATGAATTGTAAGTATCACCTGTTGTCTGCAAACCTTCTTTGGTTTTTCCGG
>JAHIVD010000008.1 GCA_018816815.1 Patescibacteria group bacterium | reverse complement strand
GGAAGGCTACTTTGTTTCCACTGTTGGAGCTAATGAAGAACAGGTAAGAAAATATATTCAGCAACAAGGTGAAGAGGATTTTGGGCAAGCGAAGCTTGAAATATGAGGGAAACCGGCTGCGTAAGCTGCCGGTAGTTCATCTACTTTTGGATTCCTAAATACGCTATAATCAATCTCCATAATATCTATTAGTGTGTCTATCGGACACCGTTCTGTACTCATATTATTGAAAGGGATTATACTACATTTAGGCTCAAAATCAAAATTACAGGCTTAGTCTAATTTTTCTCTTTGGGTCCGAAGGAAAAGGAACCATTGTTCAAAAAAGGCAAAGATGCCTTTAAATGGAGTTTCGATTATAAAGTCAAATATAAAAAGGATTATGTTTATTTGGGAAATTGCCAACGTTAGCCTTCTTCCGACCTGTATAACAGGCAGGAAGAAAAAATTAAATAGCAGGGATCTTATGTTTTCCTTTCTTTCTTTCATAATATACATATGGGCTGTCCTGTTTATCCTGTAAGCTACAAACGAAACAATTGCCAAAAAGAACACGAATATAGCTTGAGAGATAGGATTGAATTGTAATTTTGTCAGAACAAATATAATTGCCCCAAAACTAACTCCAAAAGTCACCAACCAAAGCAAAATAAATATGCTCCAAAGAAACGGTCCTGCTTTGCTTGGTTTTTTCTTTACTACCAAAGGAGGATCCAGTTCAGGAGGATCATCGTATAAAATAGTATTTATTTTCCGGAGGATTCTCATTGAATTGTTTCTATCAGGGCTTTTAATCAAAAATCCCACAATAATCATCAACATAGGAGGAACCAGAGTATTTAAAATGATTGATGACCAAATTGTACGCCCATAAATTAACCTTTCAAATGTTCCCTCCACAAATAATGCAAAAACAGCCTTCGTACAAAATATAAAAATAACACTTCTGATAATAGCCCTTCCGACTTTTCCAGCAATTGTTTTGTATCTGGAATTGCAGGCTGAAAGTATCTCTGCGTTCATAAAGTCTTTGTCTGTTGTTAACGTAAAAGCTTTTCCCCTGTGTTTTCTTAAAACATCATCCATAATTAAAAAAGGGATAATCTGGTTTTTAATGTATGTGTAAATCTTATCTTTGATAGGATGTTTAAATTGGTGTTCTATTAACGCAACTGCTTGCGAAAAATGTCCAGCAACTTTACTTATATTATCTTTGTTCAATTCTCCAAAATATTGTTTGAACAGATGGTAACGGAGAAGTGCTAAATCATCGCTCGCATACGCCCTTCTCGCAGCTATGAAAACCTGCAGGTCCCGGGTTTCTTCAGAATCGTCGGATATTGTAACTCTTTCTTTAAAAATCCTAAATATGAAGTTACTCATGATATCTTTTGGGTCATTAGGCTTTAGAATATGTTCAATTTCCGAAGACAGAAGATTTAAAATCCATTCACCAACTAACCCTTTGCTAGTGTGATGTTTTTTGTTGATCTCTATTTCTAATTTCAAATACAGGTCTATAACTTCTACGACTTTTTCTACCAAGGATTCCGGCACTGATGAATCAGGAAAATAACGGGCCCAAACCAGTTCCCGGATCAAAGGTGCGGCAACAGATTTTCCGTTTCCGCCTAAAATTAATCTTCTTTTTAAAATTCTTTCAATTGTGGACCGCAGGATTACTTCATCTTCTCTATAATCAATCGCTGTACGGAATTTTTCATACCAAGTGGCAATCTCTGCCACCAATGCATTTACGGAAATAGTTTTATCATGACTCGGTGCAGAAGCTCTATCGTATGCTACAACCAAGTCCTGCGAATATTTGTTTAATGCTTTTGACATTTCGTGTGCTATAGTAATATTAACATACACCTTGTCATTTCTGCTTATTTTGCAAGGCAAGTTAAGATAAGAATTCATAAACAATAACTTATGACAAACGATAAAAAAGGAGATGGTGAAACTGTTTTGCTTACTAACAATCAAAAAATTGAGCTTATTACCAAAAACCTGGAAGAGGTTTTAACTAAAGATGAATTAAATATTCTCATAGAATCCAGCAGACCTCTTAAACACTACATAGGCTTTGAAATTTCCGGAAAAGTTCATTTAGGTACAGGTATTGCCAGCATGCTAAAAATTAAAGATCTCCAGGATGCCGGAGTACAAACTACTGTACTTTTAGCTGACTGGCATACCTGGCTTAATAAAAAACTGGACGGGACACTGAAAACTGCCAGAAAAATGGCTAGGGAGTATTTTGAGGAAGGAATGAAAGCTGCTGCATTGTGTGTAAAAGCTGATCCGGATAAAATTAAATTTGTTTTGGGAAGCGAACTATATAAGAAACTTGGACAAAACTATTGGGCTGATGTAATCAGGGTATCAAAAGCTACCACTCTTGCCCGCATGATGCGCTCCACCACCATCATGGGACGAAAAGAAAGTGAGATTTCAGATAGTGCCATGCTTATTTACCCAGCTATGCAATCGGCGGATATTTTTGCCTTAGGAATCAATATCACTCATTCAGGAACTGACCAGAGGAATGTCCATGTAGTAGCCAGAAATGCTGCAAAGGATTTAAACCAACCAAAACCAGTAGCTATCCATCACCACCTTTTGCAAGGACTACTTAAACCTCCTGTTTGGCCTATTCCCAAAGAGAATAGGGAAGAAATGATTACTGCGATTAAAATGAGCAAATCCAATCCTGACAGTGCTGTATTCATTCATGATACCCCTGATGAAATCAAAAGAAAAGTTTCCAATGCCTTTTGTCCTGAAGGAGAAGTGGAATTTAATCCTATTTTAGACTGGACAAAACATTTGATCCTCTATCCATCAGCCAAGCAAGACCAAGTCTTAGAAGTTAAAAGGAAACCAGAACATGGAGGAAGTATGACGTATTCTTCTTATGATGATTTAGAAAAGGATTATTTAGAAAAAAAACTTCACCCGCAGGATTTAAAAAATGCTGTAGCAGAGTGCTTAACTGCTAAATTAGAACCTGCCAGAAAATATTTTGAGGATCCGCAGAGAAAAGCTGCTTTGGAAGAAATAGAAAAACTCACTAAAAAAAGTTAATTACCGGATATTTCAGGGATTAAATGCTCCTCTACTAACTATTGCTCCACCAGTCGTAATTCCAACTGAAGATAAAGATAATGAAAACCGACTTGACCCAAATCCTGACCTTCGTCCTAAAGGATTTTCGTCATCATCATAAAAAGGACCGCGGGAAAAAAGGCTTTCTATTGTAGTAACCCCAAGAGAAGATTGTGATCCTATCCGTTCCAACATCCTATATATATTTATATATCTTCCATTTTTATTTTGCAAGGATTATAATTGTCAATAATCTATTCTTATATGTATTCAAAGAAATTTAGAATTTTCTGGATAATTTTATCAGCAATTGCCGGACTGGCAATTCTCGTTTTCTCGCTGCTGCCTCTTTTAGTCTCACTTTAGTGCTAAAATAACCCCATGGATCTTAAGAGACCTTTGTCCGAGTTAACAGGTATTGGTTACTCGTACGCCAAAAGATTAAAAAGACTCAGTCTTTTCAGTCTTGAAGACCTGATTTATCATTTTCCTTTCCGGTATGATGATTTCTCCAATACTACCTCAACCCTGGAAGCTCAAATAGGGCAGTCCGTAACTTTGCAAGGAGAGCTTTGGTCTATTAAAAATATTTACACCAGATCAAGAAAAATTATTACCAAAGCCATTTTTAATGATGGCAGCGCACCAATTGAGTTAACCTGGTTTAACTCTTCCTGGCTGACTAAGCAAATCAAAACCGGTGATAGGCTGCAGATTTCAGGCAAAATAACAAAATATAAAAATAAGCTTTCCATGATTGCTCCAAGATGGGAAAAACTGGATAGCTATCAACCAAAAGCTATTAACCATCAAAGCTTACATACAGGCAGATTGGTATCTGTTTATCCTGAAACCGAAGGAGTCTCTTCCAAGTGGCTGCGGACTAAAATTGACAAGCTTTTACCGCTAGTGCTGGATAAGATACAAGACCCGCTACCAGATCATATCAGACAGGAAATGCTGCCGCTTAAAAGTGCTATTGAGCAGATTCATTTCCCAAAAAATTGGGATCAATCTGAAAAAGCCAGAGACAGACTTGGCTTTGATGAATTATTTTATATTTCTTTAGCAACCCAGAAAACCAGAATGGAATGGAGAAAAAAACCTATCCTTGATCCTCTAATAATTAGTCAAGACGATCTAAAAAGTTTTATAAATAGCTTGCCGTATAAACTAACTTCTGCCCAGCAAAGAGCCTTAAAACAAATCTTAGATGATCTTAGAAAAAATCAACCAATGAATAGATTAATCCAAGGAGAAGTAGGTTCAGGCAAAACAGTAGTCGCTGCAATTATTGCTTATTTGGTTTTTAAAAACAATCTCCGCACATTATTCATGGCACCTACGGAAATTTTAGCATTTCAGCATTTTGATACCTTTTCTAAGCTTCTATCACCATTTGGAATAAAAGTAGGAATATATACAGGAAGCAGAAAAAAGGTGCAGGGGACAGAAAGCAAGGGACAGAAAAAAAATTCTGCAACTTCTGATATCATTATCGGCACCCATGCTTTGTTGTCTGAAAAACTTACCACAGACGAAATCGGACTAATCATAATAGATGAACAACAACGCTTTGGTGTAAAACAAAGAACACTGCTGCGCTCCAGGGCTAAAATTCCTCATTTTCTAACAATAACAGCAACCCCAATTCCGCGGACCGTAGCACTGACTTTATATGGAGACTTGGATATGTCCATTATTGATGAACTTCCAAAAGGACGGCAACTGGTCAAAACACATGTTGTACCGGAAAAAAAGAGAGCTGATTCTTACAAATTTATTGCCGGCAAAGTATCAAACGGAGATCAAGTTTATATTATCACTCCTTTAATCGAAGCTTCGGAAACCTTAAAAACAGTTAAAGCTGCCAAGGTGGAATTTGATAAACTGAAAAAGATTTTTCCGACCCTAAAACTGGACTTACTTCATGGCAGAATGAAAGGCAGCAAAAAGGATAGTATTATTAAGGATTTCCGATCCAATAAAACAAATATACTGGTTTCTACTTCTGTTGTAGAGGTAGGTATGGACAATCCCAATGCTACTATAATTATTATTGAGGGAGCGGAAAGGTTTGGTCTGGCCCAATTGCATCAGCTCCGGGGGAGAGTTGGCAGAGGAGTAAAACAATCCTATTGCTTGCTTTACTCCTCCAATCAATCAAGCCAGGAAAACAGAAGATTAAAATATTTGGAAACTACTTTTGATGGATTAAAACTGGCCAACTTAGATCTTAAAATCAGGGGAAGCGGCCAGATTTTCTCTACTGCACAATCAGGCAGATTTGACTTCAAAATAGCATCATTTGCTAATTTGGATTTACTGGAAAAGACAAAAACAAAAGCAGAAGAACTGCTAAAGGCAAATCCTACTCTTGACAAGTACCCGCTCCTCAAGGCAAAATTACATGATATTGCATCAGGCGTAATGCCGGATTAATATATTAATATGCCTGCTGAACCAAAACGAAGACATTCAAAAGCTCGCAAACGCACCAGAAGGTCTGCGATAAAATTAACAGTTAACACGGTTGCATGTAAAAATTGCAGCAAACTAATTATGTCGCATACAGTATGCAAATACTGCGGATTTTACAAAGGAGAAACTGTCCATGCAAAGCAAAAAGTCCAAGTAACGAAAGCATGAAGAAAAAATCTGACCCAAGGCATCTGAAAAGAGCAAAACTCGTGCAAAAGTTATTCACCTGGCAATTCAAAACTGAAAAAAAGCCACCTTTACAAATTCAGGAGATAATTTCTAGTCTATCTAAAATCGATAAATTGATTAGTAAATCTGCGCCGGATAGACCTATTGCACAAATCAATAAGGTTGATTTAGCTATCTTGCGTTTGGCTGTTTTTGAATTAGTAATCGCACAGCAAACAGATCGCACACCCGTTGCATCACAGGTAAATTGCGATACAATAAAAAAAAGAACGCCTCCTAAAGTAGTGATTGATGAAGCTATTGAGCTAGGTAAAGAATACGGATCAGATTCTTCAGCGAGCTTTATTAACGGCGCTCTTGGCAGATTGGTCAGGATTAGTAAAATTATAATTTAATGAACACTGAAGCAAAAATAGTTAAAGCTGTTGCAGATCACCTGGGTCTTGCCCCGGATGATATTGACCGTCATGCTCTGCTCCTGGAGGAACTAAATTTAGGTCCAATAGAGTTAAACGATCTTCTGTCAAATTTATCTCAAAAATTTGATGTAAGTTTTGACAGCGTGGAGATAGAATATTTAAAAACCATAGACGATCTAATCATTTTGATTGAGGATAATTTACTAGAATAATGCGGAAATCAGATTTTACCGAACTTCTCAGTTTACTTAACTTAAAATTCAAAAATCCAAAACTGCTGGAACAGGCTTTTCTGCACCGCTCTTATTTAAATGAGGTCAGAATTAACCTTCAATCCAATGAGCGTTTGGAATTTTTAGGTGATTCTGTTTTATCTCTTATAATTTCATATCATCTATATAATCTAAGAACAGCTGACACAGAAGGGGAGCTTACAAATCTTAGAGCTCATATTGTCAAAACCGAATCATTGTATAAAGCTGCAGAAAATCTAAATTTAGGTAAATACTTAAGCCTTTCTAAAGGCGAAGAGCTTTCAGGAGGCAGAAGCAACCCTCAACTGCTGGCAAATACATACGAAGCATTAATTGGAAGCTTATTTTTAGACCAGGGTTTGGAAGTTGTCAAAAAAGTCATTGACAAAACTCTGCTTACCCTTTTCGAAAAGGAACTAAAATTGGGCCCACCAAAAGACGCAAAATCCTCATTGCAGGAAATAGTCCAACAAAAATTTAAACAGTCTCCGCGCTACAAAATTCTGGAAACCAAAGGCCCGGATCATGCAAAATCTTTTACTATAGCCGTATATGTTAATGACACGGAAAAAGGCCGGGGCTCTGGTAATAGTAAACAAATTGCAGAAGAGCAAGCAGCAAGCAAGGCTCTACAAGTGTTGACTTAAGGCTCCATCACCTATATACTAAACGCCATACTAATATGGTTAAAATAAGACTAATGAGAATAGGTGCCAGGAAAAGACCCTTTTACCGGGTGGTTGCTGTTGATGAACGGTCTAAAAGAACAGGTGCTTATATAGAATTACTCGGAACATATAATCCTTTAACAGAACCTAAAGAAATCAATCTTAAACAAGATAGGATCGATCATTGGGTAAAACAAGGAGCGCAATTTTCAAATGGATACCTGCGGATAATCGGAAAAGCCCCTCAAAAACCACCCAGAAAGCCTAAAAAAGAAAGAAAAAAGGTTGCAAAAAAAGATGAAGAAAAAAAAGAGGAATCGGTAAAATCTGAAACCATCGCAGAGCCAACAAAAGCGGAGACCAAGACAACTTCTCAATCACCTGAAACAGAAGAAAACACCAATAAAGGTACAATTCCAGAAACGCACAAGACAGCTCAAACCGAACCTGAGGTTGAAACATTAGCCAAGGAAAATGAACCAAAAGAACAAAGTCAACCAAGCAATCAAAACAAACCGGAAAAAGAAAATAAGGAAGAAGATGGAAGAACTGCTTAATTTAATCGTAACTAATTTGGTTACTAAGCCAGAAGCTGTTTCAATTGAGAAACAAAATGATAACGACAGCATCAATCTAAACCTGACAGTTGACCAAACAGATATGGGTCTGATTATTGGAAAAAACGGTCAAACAATCAGAGCAATCCGCAAACTTTTAACTGTTAGAGCAATAGCTGAGAACGTCAGAATTACCCTTCAGCTAACCGAACCCATAAACAGTAAATCTCCTGAGGTGCCTGCCTAACCCGCCCTGGGGTGGATTAGTTTAACATCTAAGGAATTATCCGATGAAAATTTCCATCATAACTCTTTTCCCTGAAGTTTTTGAACCTACTTTGAATTCGTCAATTCTTAAGCGGGCACAAAAAAAAGGTTTAGTTGAATTTGAGTTAATAAATCTGCGTGATTTTGGTGAAGGTTTACATAAAGTAGTAGACGACAGACCATACGGTGGGGGAGCTGGTATGATTTTACGGGCTGACATCCTGGCTAAAGCTATCCGCAGTTTATCATCAACAAATAGTAAAAAACAAAAAACCAAAAATAAAAACAAAAAGCCGTATATTATACTCACCTCAGCATCAGGTAAACCATTTAGACAGAATTTGGCGCAAAAGTTTTCAAAATTAGAACATATAATTATAGTATGCGGACACTACGAAGGAGTTGACCAGCGTTTTGCAGACAAATTTGTTTCAGAAGAAATATCAATCGGGGACTATATTCTTACAGGCGGAGAAATCCCTGCTATGGTTATTGCTGACTCTGTTACCAGATTAATCCCTGGCGTTTTGAAAAAACCAGAAGCTACGCTAAATGAATCATTTTCTACAATCTGCAACAACTCACAGCTTCTTAGGTCAAATTGTTCTCAAAACCAAAAACCCATATCTCTACTGGAGCATCCTCAATATACCAGACCTGAAGAATTTGAAGGAGAAAAAGTGCCTGGAATTTTGCTATCAGGCAATCACAGCGAAATAGAAAAATGGAGAATTCAAGAATCACTGGAGAAAACCAGGGAAATCCGTCCGGATCTGCTTAATAGCAATACCAAAAACAGATAGACAAAAATGTTTTCCCTTTTGTCGAATATCAATTGATAAAATCTTTAGACGTTTTTATTTGTAGATTCCAAATACAAAATCATAACTTTAATGAAATTCCAAAAGAAGTGGTCATGGTTATTGTTAAAAAAAGGCAAGGTTTACAAAATAGTATCTAAGAAACCTTATTAATTTTTTATCTTCTCATTTTTTAGTCATAATCTATATTACCCCTAGTATCAAAAACTGCTGGGTAAACAGTATGTGTATTTTTATCAGCCCCGTAAATAAATCTGTAAGGCGGTTTTTTCCATCTATACATACCTTTATATTTTCCTTGCTTCAAATGTTTAGATCTCCTATTTGTTATGGGATTTTCCGCTACAGAAGCTTTACTCTCTTTATAAACCTTATCTGCTCTAGCGTCAGCTATTGTTTCAGTAACCTTTTGATCTTCTTGAGGATCAATAGTCCAAACTGGTGTATCTGTAGAAGAACCCATGTCTAGACTGAACGAGCCATTCTTTTTTGAATCTCTTTTATTCTTTTATCATATTGTGGATTTTCTGATATTTCTATACTTTCTTCCCAATCACTTAGCTCATTAGAAACCCCTCTTTTTCCACTAAGGAAATAGGACTTTACTATATCAACACTAAATGAAATTTTATCCCTTAGGTTTATTTTTCTCCACACTTTTGTTGCCCTCCTTTTTAGGGTTAATTGCTTTATCATATTTCTCATATTGTAAGTTTAGAGCTTCTATTAGGGAAGGCACCATTGAACTAGGAATAACTACTTCACATTGTAAAGGAATTGATATTTCTTCACCTCTCTTTGCTTTTTCTATCTCTTCTTTTGTAGGAGGAAGGACGTCGCCAAAACTTATTGTAAAATCTACCCCCTGCGTTCTAACCTTAGCGAAATTTGCATATACCCTAGGAGAAGTTCTATTTGGATCAGGTATAAATTTTGGTTTGACTGTTTTACCTGAAGAATCGCCCATTCAATTCACCGCCTTTCTCCTTGAGCATAACATTTTTTATCAATAAAAGCTCTAATTAGTTAAATTTTCACCACCTTTATCTCTAATGACTTCTCCCATACCTTGTCTAAACAGCACACTACTACTTTCAAACCACTAAACTCATTCAAACGGATTAACTTTTCCTCTTTGAGAATATACAGCAGCAGACGAACTTGCAGTTAAATTAATCTTTGAAAGATTAGAAAGAGAAATCAGTAATTCTTCCTCTGCTTGACCAAATAAAGGCAATGGAGAATCTCCTTTAAAAGTTTGCGGCAAAGGAGAATATAAAACTTCTATAATCACACTAGTATCAAGAATTTCCGAAGCTTGAACAAATACAATATCAAGACTTCTTACTCTTATTATCCGGGGGGAGCTTTCCAAATTATTTATGAAACCTTGAAATAGGATCTTAGGGCCCTTGACCTCAAGTTTCACTTCATAACTACTCGCGTTTCCGACTTTACCCGAGACATTCCCTAAAGTAACAGAAGATATTGTAAATCCGGACTGCACAACTAGTCCCTGCAGCAAACCTAAAATCCTACCATAATCTTTTTCTGCAGGAAAAGCGCTAAGGGTGATTCCTACTTTTTCAGATAAATCTTCACTGTTTACATCTTCTAAAGCAATAACGTTTGATGCTAAAAAATTAGATTTCTTTTGCATTTCTCCTGCAACTTTTTGATTTTCAATTAATTTAGCTGTTTGCGGGTAAATTGCGAATATGATTAAAAAAAGACTTGACAGCACAACTGCTGTAGGAAAAATATACAATTTGTAATGATTATAAAACTGAATAATTGTCTTTTTTTTCATTATGGTTTAATTTTAAGACTAACCCTGTAAAAGCCATCCCGGCTCCGGCTAAGGGTCTCAACAGAAACTTGGCTAATTCTATCTTCATTTGTTTCTTTGGTTATCAAATTATTAAGCAACCTGTCTAGAGATAAAGAATCGGGTGCTGTTGCCAAAAGCACTGCTCCACCGCTCTTATCAATAGTGATTGCGTTGATCAAGACAGAAGTTGGAATTAATTTATCAATTAATTTATACATCGATGCTTGTTGGGAAGATTTTCCAAAATATTGATCAATTTCACTGAGTCGGTTTTTCAAAAGGTATAAAGAAGCTTGAGTACCTTTCAGTTTTGAAATTTTTTGTTCTTCCTGTGCCAATGTTGCCTGAACAGCTGCAATTGATTGATTTTGCAAAATCCGCAAAGCCAGGGTTAAAGAAGACAGAAAAATCATTATTAATACAATAACAATTCCAATAAATTGAATCCTGTAAAATTTTGCTTTCTTTATCTCCTGCACCATAATCTCAGGCGGGAGTAAATTAATTGAAATTCTGGCCATAGACTAATCTTCCCTTAATGCCAACCCTACTGCAACCGAATACGAAGAAGCCTCCTGTGCCAATTTTGAAACTGAATCTTTTTCCTTCTCAATTGAATACCATGGATCAGCTTCCTGTACTTCCAGTCCAAAAATATTTGCAAGATAAACAACAAGCCCGGGCATTTTAGCCCCACCTCCTGAAACAACTACTCTTTTTATTGGATTTAAAGGATACTTTGTTTCAAAAGCCTGAATAACACGGCGTCCTTCCCCGGCTATTATATCTATTATTGGTTTTAGTGCTTCGAAAACTTTACCCTCCAGCTGATCTTCAACTATTCCATAAATCTTCTTGTATTGCTCTGCTTGATTCATTTCAAAATTGAAACGCTGAACCAAAGATCTGGTCAATGCAATACCTCCGGTTGAAATTGAACGGGTAAGCCATATTAAACCTTTAGAAACAGCAGCAAAATCAGTAGTTGTCACACCAAGCTGCATAATCAAAGTACTGGGTGAAAAAGGATCATTCCCAACTAATGACCTGGTAACTGCTAATATTTCTGTCTCCAGGACCTTAGCACGAAGCCCTGCCTTATCCAAAGTCTTGATATATTTTAGTGCTGCATTTTTAGGAGAAGCTATTACCAATACTACTGTCTTAGCATTTTTACCTCTTGCTTCAGAACGGACTAAAACCTGCCAATTTAAATTGACATCAGATAAAGGCATCGGGATAAATTCTTCAGCAGCATAACGAATAGCAGAAGCAAGCTCTGCGTCTGTGAGATAAGGCAAATCATCTATAACTCTTGTAAAAACCTTTGATTCAGGAAGCGCCACAACAACTTCTTTTTGCTCAATATTTGCAGCTGTAAGAAGTTTTTTAATAGTAACTGCAAGAGCTTCCAGATCTTCATCCATATCAGATGCAATACCGGGCTGAGGAGACGGAATAGATCCCAAAGAAACAAGTTTATACTTGTCTTTGTCCTTTACCAGCGAAACCGCCTTGATAGAAGAAAAACCTATATCTAAACCAACATTAATTTTTGCCATAATCACTGCACTTCCTGTATCGTATGGCGATATAGGCAGTAGATACATTGTAGCAATTCAAAACATAAAACTCAAAGTTTAAAATAATATATTCCTTTCAAAAAAATGAAGTTTTTTCTATTACATTCTAAAATAATTGTATAAAAATAATTTTGTGTCCAATTGCATGACAACAACTTTTAACTTTTAACATATAACTTTTTATTTAATTTGTCTGGTATGTCCCTTTGATCAAAGAAAATGACCCTGAGGGACCGGAAGTGAAGAATACTTGAGCCAGACCTGTCTGGTAATCTAATGTAGAAGCATTACCAAGATTGATTTTCCAAGCCATAATCTCCTTAAAACTTGCCCCATTAGCCAACTCTACTCCTCCATAGGGCGCAAATAAAATTCCGTTAATGGATCCGTTACCTAAAACAATAGCTCCCTGACCGCTTACTATTGAATTATAGGTTGAAAGAAACATTAAGTAACTGCCGCTTGTGTCTGAACCTAGAAAATTAACTCCATTTCCCAAAACAGATCTTCCGTCAACAATAATCATCCCGGAAGCAGCACCAAAACTTTGATCAAGGCTGAACTCAGTAGAGTTACCTACGTTTAATGTACCTGTTATCCAAACAGGAGAAACAATCGTAATATTACAGTCATTTCCCAAAAAAACATTACCAACAATTTTTCCTGGACCAAGCGTCATCGTGCAGCTATTTCCACTGTATATATTCCCATTAGTAATTCCACCTGCTTCCGCCTGATCTTTCCAAGCAATAATATTTGCATCTGATATGGGAAAATTTATCGGCGGCGGATCTGTAGAGCCAGGATATTTAGTCCCTTGAACCGTTGTAGAAGGATCAAGGTTTTGATAATAAGCATCTTTAACAACGGTTATTTTACCAATAATTGTATTTGCATGAACATCACCGTCTATCCGTGAGCCATTGCTTAAATTAACTGACATACCTGCGCCGCTTATATATGTTACAAACCCCAAATCTCCGGTAATAGCATTCCAAGAAGGGCTGCCTGCCTGCCAGTCAGAAGACCACGCAGGAATACCTCTTGTATAGCCCTGAGCAAGATCATTTGACCAAACCCAATAATTAGAAGAATCCAGGGACTGAGCATGAACCATAAGCCAATAAGTATCACCATCAACAAGGATAGGCATAGTGTCAAATGCAACATCAATAAAACTATATTCACTGGTCACTAAATTTGCCGAAAGCGTCCCTGTTGCTAAAACTTCATTTTTATCAGGTTCACCGCTTGCATCTCTCATTATTCTAACAACAGCATTAACAGGATAACCTACTTTTTTAAGCTTTAGAGAAACTTTATTTAATGCACCAGAATCAGAAGGTTTAAAACTTTGAGCCACATCCTGACGGTTTTGCCCATCAATACTTTTCCCAAAGATATAATCCTGACAATTCACTCCAAAACAATCACTTTGCTGATCAATTAGTGCCTCTCCTGCAGCTACCCATACATCACCTGTAAAAATAGAGCTATTGCCTCCGGTAATACTGCCATTTGCGTAAATAGAACCATTAAAAGTCGCACCATCTCCCATCTCCAAACCGCCATTGCCAACCTGCATACCATAAACAAAAGAGATTCCGACACCTTTTGAAACTTGTATTGTAATAGTTCTTTTAACTTTAGATTCAATTTTATTAGGAATATATCCTGTCACCTGTAAAACTTTAATCCCGGCATCCTTATCCGTTACAGTGGAAGAATATGACCCATCACCAAAAAAAACCTCAGATTCACCGTTATAACTACCGCCTGTTTCATTCAAAGAGGCTAAAGCCTTATCAATTCCTGCCTCAGCTATTGCTGTTGCCTTCTCCGAATTCAAAGAATAAGATGAATTCTGATAATAGAGCTGTGCTCCTGCAATAATAGATAAAACCGTAAAAACAACTATACCTAAAGCTGCAAGGGCTAAAAAGAAAATTTGCCCGCTCTGGTTATTAATATATTGCTTTTTTAATTTAAAATTCTTAATCATTTCTCAAATTTGCTTCTGTTGTAGCTGTGCTTGTTGTAAAATTTAAGCCAATTTTTTTGCTTAGAATCAAGGTAACGCGAACTTTAGCAGCGCTTATAGGGGACACTTCAACCGGAGGGTTTACAGAATCTAAATATTGAAATATTAAGTTATCTACGTTTGTCGAAAGAATACGGTCTGACCCTGGTCTGGAACTTACAGCATCCGGAAAAATTTTAAGATGAACCGTCCCCTGATCCGAATACAAAATAAAATAATCAAAAAGACTATCAATAATGTTACCGGAGCTGTCAATAGAAGACACCTTTAAAACAAGCTGGCTAGTGCTTGATGTATATGTAGTTAAACCGTCTGTATAAGATGGTGCCACTGAGCTTGCTTGCTTGATACTTCCCCTCAAAACAGAAAGAGTGTCATTACTATTTAAGCCTTCTTGAACCTTTGAAGATTGCTCTGTAAACAATCCGGCACTGTTTACAATAATAACTAAAAGCAACACACCTGCCATTGTTGCTATTCCCATTGCCACCAATAATTCTATAAGAGTTAATCCCTTAGTTTTTGCTAACCGCTCAAGCAATATATTCTTCAAACGCAGGAAGAAATTGCCAGAGTTTTGAGTTCTTATTGGTTAATCCCTCCTTCTCCGATCATTGTTTTAAGTGTCAAATTTTGTGTTTTATTGTTATCCAACCAATTTATCAAAACTGTTACCTCTTTAATATGTTCCCCGTTTGTGCAAATTATCGGATCGCAATCTCCAACAACAATTGTACCGCTGCCTTGAAACAACACAAGGCGCGGATCACTGATAGGAGAGGTGCCGTTCACCAAATTCGTATAATTTACTGTTCTTTTGTCCTCAATTTGCTTAACAGCTATTTCCCGAACCAAACTCTCGTGCTTACTCTTAGTTATCAACTGTAATGAATTTGGGATGCTGGCAAGTAAATATACCAACAACCCAACTAATACTACTACCAATAAAGGCTCTACAAGAGAAAACCCGTTTTTGATTTTCATTCTTTATTTATTTATTTCACCTACAGAAAAGATGGCGTAATCAAAATAGGGCGGAACTACTTTATTTATTTGGAATAACTCAACTTTTCTTTGCGTTGTACCTGCCGTACCGGTAGAAACTATACTTCTCGCTTGCGGAGGAAGCGAACAATCCGTGTTGCAAAAACCGACTGCTTGTACTGCAAATGGTTGAGAAGACGTATTATAAAGAAGTCTTGCCCGAAGCAGCATTAGACCTGAGGGCGAGGTATCTATTGTTTTTTTGCATCGATATCCTGCTAAAGAATAACTACTTGTGCAATTAACTTGTTCAAAATTATTTCTACCTGCAGCATCATTATCAAGGTACCATTTCCGACTGGTATATTTACTGCCGTCATGGTAAACAAGTGTCAACTCCAAAGCAGCCATATCTGTACCTGAATTACCCCAATAAACATCCAGACTATTTCCTTTATAGGCCTCTGCCGGCGGATTAGTAGAAGAATCAGGATCGGCAAACCAGACATGAGCAACTTCTTCCTTGGCTAAAGGAGGGTATTCGAGCGCTACCTGCCTTGAATCTTCTTCTTGAGCGCAACCGCTGGACCCTGGTATACAGGGTATCAATCCACCACCTGTAACTTCAGCCATTGAATTATTTTCTGTAAAATTTACACTGGTGTTAACATGAGTCGGATAATTTAGGGCTTCTTCTATACCTGCCTCTGCTGCAGAAAATGCCCGGGATGATTGCTCTGCCTTGGAAGCAGTAGAAATATCCGATATTGACCGCTGAATTACAGAGATTCCAATAGCTAAAGCAACAGTCATTACTAAAACCAACACCAAAATTACTTGTCCTATTTCATTTCTCATTTATTGATTCCTTTCATTATTCATTGTCGGTCTTCTTTTTTAAATTGTCAATCAATTTACCGCAACTCAATAGTCGTCTGATAAGTTTGAGGATCTATTTGGCTGGCAATTACTTGAGGCGCGCTGACTCCGGGTTTTAAGACAAAGTTAATTGTGACAATAGCCTTAAAACCGAATGGTTTACTGACAGTAAAAAAACCGCTTCCAATTAAAACTCCAGTTTGAACATTAGTATCTGTCAAAATATTAGCAGCATCATCACTTCCAGATCTAGGCATCGGATCATCTGAGCTACACACACTATCAATGAATACTGCATCTGTCTCCAACTCACCGGTAACTTCATCTATTATCTGTTTCTCAGGATGGTCTTGAACAATACAACCATTTTTACTTTTTTCTGATTCTATGCAATCCTTTGGAACTTTATCATCAGCACTAGTATCGCTTGCGGGCACAATCCTATACCTTGTATATATTCCATTTTTTACTGTTACAATAGTTACATCGGGATCGGTACCAGTAGGGCACAATAAATTATCCGCACCTCTTATGGTTTTATCCATATTTTCCAAAACTGACTGCCCATTTTGTTTTATTATAGAAAGTATTTGTGATTTATTACTACCCCGCAGGGTATTGGAAAAAATAACTACCATTATTGTTCCCACAATAGCAACTATAACTATAACCACCAAAATCTCAACTAAAGTAAAACCTTTTTTTGATATTACATCTCCGAGATGTAAGTGCATTTTTTTCATCTTGTTGAATATGCCACCTCCGAGGCAAGTTGTAATTCTTTCATAGTCTTCTTAATATTGTAGTTAATTTTGATTCATGAAATCCTGCAAAATCAGTCCATTGAACTACAACTGTAACTTTTTTTTGAATTGTGTAACTACCCGCAACATCAGATAAAATTACTACCCGTTTAAAATTAGGTGCTATCTGTTCTGCAAATGAAGGCATAGATGGTGAGGGGATTATATAATTAAGCTCTCCTTCGTCTGTAACATTAAAATAACAATTCGGGG